>JANOLM010000665.1:0-2104 GCA_031419815.1 Bacteroidia bacterium | reverse complement strand
CGCATAAGCCTGAAAGACTCTGGTATTGGTGGGCTGCTTAATTCATTAAAGAAGGTAGATGAAGCACTTTATCTTAAGATCCTTCCTGAATATAAAAAAATGATAGCGCAGAGTAACATCTTCAAGTAGCACCAGACAGTGGTTTAATCTTCGGATCATTAATCTAAGAATAGAAATTCGTTATTTGCTCTAGTATTAAGATAGCAGGTCATTCTATAGATAACCTCGCAAAAGTTCCTGTTGAAGTAATTAGCTAAGATGTAGAGTATTCTCCTCATGTATTTCATCAAAGCGTTTTTCAAAGATTGATCGTCCTTATTGTGCTCGATTTAATACATGATATGGTGGTCTGAATATTGACCCCTGCGTTTAATTAGTCGTCCCTTAAAAAGCCAATTATGCTATAGGTAGTTAAGAAAAGGAGAGTATTTGAGGTTGTGGAATCTGCCAGAAAGATGATCTTTATATCGAAAACCTTGCAGATTTTTTATGCTCTCAAAACAAGCTTCATCTTCTCAACTCAGTTTTTATAGCACCTTCGAAGAACAGTTAAGCCATCGCCATCCGCTCTACATTTTGGCCAATCAAATCCACTGGGATGTTTTTGAAAGGGTCTTTGCGCCCTTGTATTCAGATGAAGGCCGTCCAGCAAAACCAATACGCTTGATGGTGGCTTTGCTGATGTTAAAACATGTGCGTAACCTCAGTGATGAGAGCGTGGTAGAGCAATGGATTGAAAATATTTACTATCAATATTTTAGTGGTGAGAAAATATATGCATGCGGCATGCCGTGTGAGCCCAGTGATCTGGTTCATTTTAGGAACCGCATTGGTGCAGAAGGGATCGAGCTGATTTTCAAGGAAAGCATCCGTGTAAATGGTAAAGATGGTGGTGAGCAGGAAGCCACTACTGACACTACGGTACAAGAAAAAAACATCACCTATCCTACCGACAATAAGTTGCACCGTAAGATCATCAAGCAATGTGTTGCCCTTGCTGGGAAAGAAAACATTGAACTACGCCAAAGCTATACGCGCACGGTAAAGAAATTATTGATGGAACAACGGTTCAGGAACCATCCAAAAAATAAAGGCCGGGCAAGAAAAGCAGACCGTAAAGTGAAAACGATTGCTGGAAGACTGGTTCGTGAGCTAGAGCGTAAACTCCCGCCCAACTTGCATCAAGACACGATTGGGCTGTTCAAAAAAGTATTGCTTCAAAAGAAAGCTGATAGTAATAAAATCTACAGCCTACACGAGCCACACACTCAATGTATGAGCAAAGGCAAAGAGCATAAAAAGTATGAGTTCGGCAGTAAGGTGAGTATCATCACTACCAAAATAACCGGTGTCATCATCGGAGCTCTCAACATCGAAAAAAATGTACACGACAGCAAGACCTTGCAACCTGCTATAGAGCAACAGCAACGGTTAACAGGTATTATCTTAAAAAACAATTTTGTTGACCGTGGATACAGAGGAGTAAAAGAAGTGCTGGGGACAACAATTGTTATTCCGGATAAGCCAGGGAAAGAACGGTCGGCTTATGAAAAACAAAAACTACGCAGCGGGTTTAAACGAAGAGCAGCCATCGAGCCAAAAATCGGGCACTTAAAACAAGACCATCGCTTAAGCCGAAATTTTTACAGAGGGATTATGGGAGATAACATCAATGTCATGCTAGCTGCAGCGGGCATGAACTTCAAACGAATGATCAACAAGTGGAAGATAAACCCACTTGTCTTTTTGTCTCATATTTTTGAATCCATTTTCAGAATCAGTAAAACGGCCAGCCCAAATTTTTTGACCCTTTTTCCGAAAACCAGTTTTTAAGGGACGACTAAATAGAGAAATTCAATAGGAGAACAATCAGGAACCGGACGCTTCTTTACTTAACCTAAAAAGTTTATGAAGAATTTTTACTTACATTATACTGCCCGGCCCTGAATGTTTTATTCTAAGTGACTCAGTTAGCGAAGAACCCTTAGACTGGTTGCTTGTGATAGAATTGAATGGATTTTTGGGAATGCCTTTCTCGTACTGGGAAATTATTATTTCCATCAGTTTTACATCTTTCTGGCTTATAATTTCTGGTTTTTTTGCG
>JANOLM010000664.1:0-10897 GCA_031419815.1 Bacteroidia bacterium | reverse complement strand
CTGCTGAGAAGTATCTGGAAAAAATAAAAGGTGTCATTCAGGTTTTTCCATCTTTGCCGGGTGATCAACTTTCATCAGAGCAATGGGGCATGTCAGGATCACCAGCTACTGACGAGCAAATCCAGCGGATGATCGATGAAGCAAAAGGTGGAGACTCCCTAACTTTAGAAGAGGCACGTCAGCGCACCCTTAACAGGATTACATCTTGGCAAAAAAAGAATTAAAACCTTACTTCTCATCACGTGCTGAATTAAGCATCGCCCTATTTCCATCTATATCCAACAAAAAGGTTATCCAGAATCGGCCCTTCAGTTTGCCAATGCCCTTTACGACTTCGCTGATTCATTACTTTTATTTCCCTCTAAATATCCCTTATGCCGCCATGCATATCTTATTAAATCCAACTTAAGATGTGCTGTATTTAGGGAAAATTACATTTTCATTTACCAACTACTTTCAGACAAAGTATTTGTTGTGAATGTGGTTCACGCTAGCCGATTAAATTAGTAACCTGAGCTAATATCTATCATGAATGGCTTTTAGAATTGTCTCCATTCGTTTTCGAACTTCAGAAGTTGGTTTTACATAGTTGGCGCTCATGCAACTGAAAATAAGTGTTCTTCCTTTTTTGGTTAATACAAATCCACTCAAGGAGTGATTGTTACTTAACGTACCTGTTTTGCCATAAACATAAGGGCTTTCCCCTTTATACGAATTTTTAAGCGTTCCACTTTTTCCACCGACAGCCAGTAGTTTGAACAATCGCTCGCGTGGAACTTGTGTGCCAATCTTCTCCCACAATTTTACAATACTTCGGGGTGTGAAAAGATTGAAACGCGACAACCCAGATCCATCCACCCATACTGGTTTGTCGGGTAAATCGGCCAGAAAATTTTTCTGCATATAGTCAATAGCAATTTCTGGTTTAAGTGTATCGCTCAGCATAGCTGCACTCATCAATAAAATTTGCTCAGCAATAAAATTATCACTGTCCTGCATCATAACTCGGTAGAGGCTGTCGGCAGGAATACTATACACAATAGATGCATCTGCCGATAAAGGTTTGTCAATTATTGTAATGCTTTTATCAAGTGTATCAGCCAATAATTCTGTCACGAGTTCAGGATCATATTGAAAAGGAATCTCCACGCTGTCCTCTCTCGCTACTTCTCCAGAATAAAATGTGAGTTGATTAGAATTAAGATCGCGGATGATTTCCTGTTCTTTACGAACTTGTGTGGCTCTCACCAAATGATTGGTGAAGTAGGCGGGCTCTACTTTTAAAATACCGTTAAGAAAAAGGTGGATTGAAACAAAATTTCCATAGGCAGGAAAAGGTGAACGTTCCACCGAATAGCTGTAGTTATAATCATCCCAAGCCCAGCCCATGCCAAATGCATCGGTTTGAAAATTAGAGGAGGAAAAATAGAGTTGTTCCTTTCGGGAAGTGAGAAAGTCAAAAACTTTTTTGTTTTGAAAAGTATTTTTGTATAGAAAAGAAGGGTCGCCCATCCCCCAAAAGATTAGCGAGTCTCCATGCACCCTATATTTAATAGCGGGCACTGAATCGCCCAAAAGTTGGAGGCCCGTATAAAGCGTAAAAATCTTGGTATTAGATGCAGGTGTAAAGTAGTGTGATGCTTTGTGCTCAACTAAAATTTTCTGAGAAGAGGGGTCATACAACATAAACCCCGTGTGATCCTGAAGATCTTTTTCTGTACTTATAATTTCCTTTTTTAAATAAGCAGCAGGTGAGCAGGCCAGGAGAAACAAGAAGCAGGTTATTGAGAGTGCCTTGATCATAGGGGGCAAATACGGTATTCAGTAATCGATAATCAGTAAGCCGATGACTGATTACCGATTACTATTTTTGAGTCAGATAGCGGTCGGTTAGAATTTTGCAATGATGTGTCTCATGCCCTGCAATGACAAAGCCGAGTACGGCTACCGTCATTTCGTTGTTATTGGCTATTCCTTTGCGCGTTAACATTTCAGGTGAGAAACTTTCAAATAGATCGATAGTGGAGGCGCGTAAATGCCCCATTCCATCGGCTAGTTTTTTTAGACTCCTACTGGTTGCATTCATATGTGGGGCATAGTCCTTTTCATCCCAACCTGCCAAAGGCGTTTTGTCGTTGCGTGCAAAGCGCAGTGCGCGATAAGCAAAAATCCACTCTGCATCAATCATATGACACAACACCTCACGAATCGTCCACTTACCATCGGCATAGCGATAGTCTGCTTTATCAGGATGAATAGCATGAACCAACTCTTGCATGCGATGCCCGGATATTCGCAATGCCTGAAGGATGTCGCCTTCCTCTATTTGTTTTACATAGTTTTTGTAAAAGTGTGGAACGGTTTCAAGGTTGAGGAGCATAGCTAAGGGGTCTTAATTAAAAACGTTGAGATTATCCTAGAATTCAGTAAAAATTTTATCCTCCAACGTTTCATCCACCTTCACATTTTTTGGCCCACCATTGTCTGATCGATCGGCTGATATCAGGACTGCCCCATACTTTTGATAATTATCGAAAGGCCTCGTCCAATTAGCGCTGTCATTGGATGCATTGGAATAGAATGACCAGTATTTTACCAATTTATCCTTTACATCTACGTATAATGTATACTTGTTATTCGGGGTATCGCCAACCTGTTTAAAAGTAAGTTGCAAAATGTTATAGCGCTGAGATCCTTTAACTGTGTCTTCTCCCTGATATTTTAAGGTAACACCTGAATCTTTCAGTTTGAAAGGCATGACCAACCAATACGAGTCGTTGATCCATATGCTCTTTGCTTTCTTAAGCATTTTTTTCAAGGAATCAGGCTCGGTTAATTCAACACCTTTAATCTGAACTCTGCCCTCGTCTGTATTCACGTTGGTCAAATAGATAATGCTATCTTTCAAACTCTCAATTCGCACACGACCTTCATATTTGTCCCAGACTAAGTTTCTTCCGCCCCAGAAATTCCAGGATATGAAACGGGTCTTATCCCAGTTTTCGCGACCACCCAAAACGTGCATGATACTATCCGCGAGCTCAATAGCAGCCGGATCGGAATTTTGCAGATCAAAGCCTTCGGCAGGCGGGTTCTGCTCCGCCAGTGATTTTTCTTTTTCATTTGGGGCACATGACCACACCGGCCATGAAAGCGCCACTAAGATTGCTAATTTTTTCATGAGTCAATATCTTATAATTCCGTCTAAGAAAGTTAGGAATTGCAAAATCATTTCAAAACAAAATTATTATGAACGGCCTCTCACCAATTTACCAAGGCTAAATTTTTTATCGCCTGCTGTACTCATAAATCTTCTCAAGACACCCTCCAGCGGAAGCACCAATAGGGCAATACTTACCTGAATAAAAAAATCGGCTACTGGTGTACTCCTGATGTTGATCATGGAATAGGCTGCCGTTTGAATAAGTTCAATAAGCATGATCACCGTCAACAAAGAAAGGAGACGGCTTACCACCCTGTAACGATCATTCATAGCACTGAGCCGTATTGACAGCACCATAAGTAAACTAAAAAAAACAACTTCGGCTGCATAAAACCAAGCTTGCTTCCAATACGGTGGAACCACCACAAAATTTACGGGTGCAGTCTCGACTACCTCACCAAAAAGATTACGCGATTGAATCAAAACTTTATACGTGCCTACCGGCAAAAAAGGGTAACTGATTTCATTATTCAAATTTGACCATAGGCTCCAGTCCTCTTGAAGGCCCTGCACCCAATAACGGTACTCTGTTGTTTGCAAGCCTGAATATTCAGGTTGGATAAATTCAAAGGTAACACCGCCCAACTCCTGGTTTAACTCCACCAGTTGAGAAGTAAAGGCGAGCTTCGTCTGTGGGTTTCTTACATCCTTTAAGAACAAGGGATATTGATAGTTATCAGCCGTTACAGAATTGGTCGTAAACTTATAAAGCTCATTAGCCGAAGTAATCACCCACAGACTTTCATTCTTGTCATCAGGTGATATGAATCGTAGTTCAGGAAATAAGTTGAGCCACTGCAGCTTAAATTTCTGCTCAAGCTTTTCATCTAATGAACCCCAATTGTGCCCATCAAAATACCAAAATTTATTGCCGGACACTAAACTTTTTTCTACCGATTTCATTGATTTATGAGGGCTAAACTTTTCGTTACCAAAGTCATAGCGCAAAAACTTTCCGGCAATCACTACAAATACATCTGTGCCTGCGGCCATACCAAATGTTTCTGCCATAGTAGGGTTGGCAAAGGGTATCTTCACAACATCCACTAATTCTCCATCCTGTATCTCAGCTTTGTAAATTGCATTCAGCCCACATAGCCAGAGGTTCTGCTGGTTGTCTTCAAATAGAAAACTGACAAATGCGTGAAGGGTATCCAGTAACGCAATTTGATTCCAACCTTTAGCTGTAGCCGAGAAGGTTTTTACTTCATCGTGATATGTTGCAGCCACCAACATTTTTCCATCTTTGGTGATGGTGAATGAACGGATGGGGTCTTCCGAAATAACACTTGCCTGTTCGCCCGTCACTTCATAGAGGCCACTCGGCCCAGCCGCAAGAAGTTTTCCGTTCCAATTCCACAGTTGTGTTACTTTGCCTTCAATTCCATTTACCTTTTTATACACATAATTATGTGAGCGTAAAACTTTGCGAATCCTTCTCTCACGCCTGGAGACATCAGAAGAAATTTCCGTCTTACTTAAAGGCACTACATCTGGAAGATTTGATGGGGTAGCTTGAGGTGTCGCGGTGCTTACCCTATTCTGGTTTTTCTTTTTTTCTTTTTTTAAAAAACCAAAAAGCCCCCTTTTGGCCAGGTGTCTTTCTTCAGGTACTGATTGCACTACAACTGGTTGCGCCTCTTCAATGCTTTTAGAGCCCTTACTTTTCTTGATTACATAATAGACTTCGTTATCATAAACTTCTTCCTGGGTCAATAAAAAAAGCCCCACAGATGTTCCGGCATAAAGTCTGTCATGAATGGATTGCACGGTTAGCAAATTTCCGCTGATGCCCTTGTAATGAGAAAAAGAACGAAACGGGATATTGGTGGCAACTCGTGTATATCCATAACTATGCGCCACCCAAATACCTTGTCGCTTATCACACAACAGTGCGAATACCTCATTATCAGGAAGGCCTGCATTGTAATCGATAATTTCTTCGGTAGATCCCGTGCTCAGGTTAATGAAAACAACTCCGCCTCTTAAGGTGCCCAGTGCAATTACCTGATCGTTGAGCCACACCCCGTCTGAAACGATATGAGTGTTAAGATATATCTGATCTTTTATTTTGATCTCCACCAGACCTTTATCAATTCCATAAACAAATATGCGATTAGTGGCCGTGCCAATAAGGTAGTTGTCAGAGTCTCGAAATTTCTCAACAAAAAGAATTTGCTCATCTGGCATTGTGAAGTCAGCCGGCACAAATTTTCCATTTGCGATTTTGAATAATCCGTGGTCAACTGTAGTCAGGTGAACCTTGCCCATGATTTCAAAAATGCCAGTTAGCTCTACGCCTTCTGGTGCTTTAATGTTTGCTGCTGTTTTGCTGCTGATGGCAGAAACAATAAATACGTGACCCTCATTTACCAAATACACGCTATCCTTCAGAGCCAGGCTCGCAAAAATATTCTTAGACAATGCTTCCTGTGACAGAGGTTGATAGCTCCATCCGTTTTGGGGATCGTTTTTCAACAAACCATAGCCATCCAACCCACCTACCACAATTCCGTTCGCGGTCTTTGCTAACGTGTACGCGACTCCGGGCGTAGGGATGAGACGCCATCTTCTCCCATCAAATTCCTCAATACCTTCTTTACCTGCTACGTAAATAATGCCACGATCATCCTGTGCCAGATCGAAACTGAGATAATCAGACTTTTCCTTTGCTGGATTAAAATGATAAAGGGAATAATTGCCATTTTGAGCCAGGCTTTGGAAAGAGAAAGCGATAAAAAGAAATAAAAATGTTTTTACTTTCATTCTTGTTTGGACTGGGGCTTTGAAAATATGAAAAAATGCTTTCATTCTTCAACAAAAGAAATCTGAGATGCCAAGAAGGTTACAAAATCGTTGATCTTGGTAATAAATATTTATCAGGAGAGAACATCCTGATTAACTATACCTATAGACTGAATAAAAGATTATTTTGAAATTACAATTTTTCCGCTCCTTATCTCTACTCCTTGTCGACTTTTTGCTTCTAACCGAATATGATAAATCCCCTGAGCACTTTGCGCTCCAGAAAAATCCCAGATCGCATTATAAAATCCGCTCGTAAAATCACCTTGCACAAGCGTTCCAACTTTCTTTCCCATTGAATCAAAAATTTCAAGACTTACATGATATACACTTCCATTTTCTGAAAGGGTGAACGGAATTGTAGTTTGACTTTGGGCGGGGTTGGGGTAGGCAATACCAAGTGTAATGCGTTCCGGCTTGATTTCCTTTTTTAGATCGTCTCCAAAAAAGATTTTAAATCGGGATGATGTTCTTGCATCAAACTGATACTTGTTTTCAGTACGCATATCAACCAGCTTTTGCAACTCAACATCATACAAGTAAAGTTCTTTGCTGTTCTCACCAAACCTTGTGTTATTCCAATACAACTCCGACAATCCAGGAAGATTGGAGTCTATATCAAACTCCCATGTATATGAATTCTGAGGAGGTACTACATCGCGCGAAAACTTTTTAATTATTTCGCTTGGGTGTGGAAACTGGATTTCTGCATAGTCGGCAAAATGAGGTGGATTCACATCATCAAAGGCATCAAATTGCAAATTGGCTTGTGGATGCATTCCAATACCGGCAAGTTCATACTTAACCTCTCCCTGCCTCATGTTAATATCCAATGCCCAATTGGGATTATCCAGACGTGTTTCAACAAAATTATTTTGTCTTCCTCCTGCACTGGCTGGCAATGGAATGGAAATAGTCACTGCAGCACCCCTGTTAAATACAAATCCACCTTCAAGAGGTTGCAAGATGTCTCCATTCTGGAAACCATCTTTATAAACCTTTAATACACCCAAAGAAGACGCTGCCGGAATAGCAGCTTTAATTGTATTCCAGGAAATGGCAACGGGATAAGGATTACCAATTTGATTCCACCCAGGATTGAATGTTTTACTAAAGAGTGTGCTTTTGTTGGATCCTTCTGTAGAGGCACCTTCGATAAAAATTTCAGTAGCATCTTTTACATTAATCCAGTATCCCACTCCTCTTTCTATCGTAGTGAAGTCGGTTGGGTAGTCATTCCACTTGGTGTCGCTGAAATAGGTGAGTAATCTCCACTTACTTTTGTTTGCACTTCCCAGTTCTGCAAAAATGGTGGCGACTTTATTATCGGCAAGTTTGTAAGGCACTGAGATCATTCTGTAGCTGGCCAACGTTCCGCCAAAAGCCAATCCGGCTAGTGGTGGTGCTGAGGCTGCAGAAAACTTTAAATAGGAATAATAAAAATTATTGGCAATGGCTGGGCTGGTGACAGAGTTTCCGGCCGCATCCGAGGCCTCCAAGTAAAACTCTATTCCATACTTATCAAATGCACTTTCAGGAACACTGAATTCATACTTCGAGGTTGAAGAATTCAATACTAGAGTGGAAGAGGTAAAGGCACCGCTACTCTCACTGGCTATGCCACGATAGAAGACCTTAGCTCCACCCACCAGTTTGTTATCCGTAATTGTAGCCGCTATCAAATAAGATCCACTTCCTTTAGTAAGGTCTCCTGCGCCACTATAGGCAATGACTGGTTTTTGAGAATCGGTTTCTGTTGAAAATTGCCATTGTGTAGGGAATCCTATTCCTAAAAATTCATTACCGCTTGCATCTGCAACAGCTCCACTCTCTACCAAAACAAAATAACTTTTATTGTAAGCAAGTATATTTCCAGGAATAAAGGACAGTATTTTTCCCGTCAACACACCTGTGGAAATATCCATTGTCTTTAATGGCGTAGACGGTTGAGAGGCTTCATACAAAACCAATTTCTTGCCCAACACTTTGGTAATGTTTTCATTGAAAGTGATTTTAAGTGTGCTTGTCAAGGAAACTTCGGTGGCGTCATCGGCAGGTTCAAGCAAAGTTATAACTGGCGGCAGGCCATCGCGTGTCGTAAAAGTCCACTCAGAAGATAATGTTATTCCAACAAATGGATTTCCTGAAATATCGGTGAAAGCACCATTAGCAACTAATACATGATACACACTGGAACTTATCAAAGCATTGGCCAGTGTAAAGGTGGCTACCTTTCCAGTGATAACAGCTGTTGATGCATCAACAGTGGCCACAGGGTTGGCAGAGCCTGCTATGTAGAGATCGATCTTCTTCCCAGTTACGGCAAGTATATCTTCATCAAAGCGAAGTTCAAGTGTAGGTGAGAAACTTATGTCCGATGAATTATTGGCAGGAGTGAGTTGTGTGAGTGAAGGAGCAATGGCATCCGTTGAAAATTTCCAGGTTGTTGAAACAGAAATTCCTACATAGGGATTGCTTGCTATATCGGTTATGGCTCCGTTATCAATTAAGACATAATACGTCTTCGAACCGGTCAGTGCTTTCGTTAATGTAAAGGTGATTGACTTCGCATTAATTGTTCCCGCAGATGCATCGATGTTTTCTATCGGTGTAACGGGGTCGGTGCTGTCGAAGAGCTTTATTTTTTTACCTGTGGTGGCTTTTATGTTTTCGTCAAACGTAAGTGACAAGGACGTTCCTATCGCTACATTACTTTGATTATTAGTTGGTGCGAACAGAGTTAACACAGGAGCCTGGGTATCCACCAAGATGGTGCTGAATTTCCAAACGGTATTACTTGAAATACCGGAGAATAAATTTCCGGCCAGGTCCTTTATCGCTCCTGCATCTACTAACACATGATACGTTTTTGATCCTGACAAAACCGTGCTTGGTGTGTATGACACTGTCTTTCCACCTGTAATCGTTCCGCTTACGGCATTAATTGTTTCAATAGGTGTTGAAGGTGCACTCGAATCATAAATGCGCAACGTCTTACCGGTAGCAGTTTGGATATCTTCATTGAAGGTCAACTGCAACGTGGGTGCTGGTGAAAAAGAAACTCCCGTAGTATTATTTGCGGGTGAATACGTTGAAACTACAGGGGCAGTGACATCAACGAAAAGGGAATTAAAATTCCATGCGGTATTGACTGTAATTGCTGCCGAAGGATTGCCAAACATATCGGTGAAAGCGCCAGCATCCATCAACACATAATAACTTTTGCCGTTACCGAGTGAGCTGGACGGGGTAAACGTAACCGTTTTCCCTCCGGTAATAATACCTGTACTCGCATCAAAGCTCTGAACTAAGGTTGAAGGTGATTCGTATAAACGGATCGTCTTTCCTGAACCAGCAGAGATGTTCTCATCAAAAGTAATTTGAAGAGTACTGTTATAGGCAACATTCGTTGCATCATCTACTGGCGATCTTGCGGTCACCACAGGAGCAAGACCGTCATTTGCAAGTGTGCTAAATCGCCATGCAGTTTGTGTGAACACTTCTGGGCCAAATGCATTTGGACTGGCATTCACATCGAGAAAGGCACCCGGTTCTATAATCACATAATAATTCTTTGAAAAATTAAATGCAACTGCTGGCGTAAACTGAGAAGGATTGAAAGTAAAGGTATTTCCGTTCACAGTTCCGAGAGTAATATCCAAACTTCCTAACGGAGTGACCGTGTTTGTAGCATCGTGTATTTTTATTTTTTTTCCTGCTACCGGATTCACTGTTTCATTAAAAGTAATTTGCAGATTGAAGGTAGGCGTGGGTAAAAGATTTATCGTTTCTTTTGCAGGTGAGAATACAGTAATGGTTGGTGCCCCCATTTCTGCTGGCAGGATTATCGCACTTTTTCGCTGATAGCCACCCTGTACAGCGCCATATACAACTCCATCATTCGGGTTAAAGAAAACGTCCACAAATCTTTGTTGCATGCTGTCCCCCACATTTTGCCAGGTCGTTGCCCGATCACGTGAAAGCCATACGGCTCCGTTGTAATCCAAAATAAAAAAATAGTCGAGATGACCAATGATAAATTTTGTTCCCGTGGGTGTTGGTTTAGATTTCCAGATAACACCGTCTTTAGTAGCATACACTTTGCCACCTCCATCGAATATGTACGTACTGTCCTTATAATATTGAATACTAACGGGATTCGTAGTGAAATTCATTTTGTAGGCCGATCCGGATGCAATCTGATAGAGCTCCGGTTTAAAACTGTTGTTCTGATTTTTAAAAATGATATACGCTTTATTGTCAGAGTCAACAGCAATGTTGTCTATGCCGTTGGTGATAACCGGCAATCCAGTCACGGCAAGTTGCGTCCAGGCCGTGGAGGGGGTCTTTGTATAAATGAAATTATAAAAAATTCCATATAGTGTATTTCCGTCTGCCGTAGAAATATCTGTAATAGTGTTAGTGGTGGTGAACGTAGGCCATGTCGCTCCACCATCTGTGGACTTATATACATTACTGATATTAGTTCCGGTAGCCAGGTACGATCCGTCTGGCATAGGAAATATTTTTGAAAGTGCCGGTGTTGATTTGTTCCAGGTGATACCTTTATCCAACGATACAAATGAAGATGAACCTGAATTGGATGTGGTAGTGAAGAAAAGCCGCTGATTATTTATCATCCGTATGTTGTTGGGATACAATTCATTGATGCCTGTGCTCCACTGCGTCCATGTGGTGCCGTTGTCAGTAGAATAGTAGAATTGATAATCAGAAGCAGAAGCATACATCGTGCTAACACCATCAAAAATTGCACTGTAAGTCTGCAAATCACTACTATATACTTTTGTCCAGGATGCCCCTCCATCCGCAGTGCGATATACCCCAGAGCCTGGAGAATTAGCTTGGGCA
>JANOLM010000663.1:0-6029 GCA_031419815.1 Bacteroidia bacterium | reverse complement strand
GGATACATTACTGCATCCTGTTACACCCGTATAGCTGACCGTCAATTGAACATTTCGGGTGGCAGTGGTAGCATATGATTTGGTGGGACTTTGTAATGTTGAATTTGTACCATCTCCAAAATCCCAGGCGTATGCTACGGTAGCGCGACTATCAAATGTAGATTGATTAGTAAACGCTATACTCTGATTGACGCATGTTGAGTTTGTGCTGGGTGTGAAGGCTGAAACCGGCATGGTAAGCACACTGACCGTGGTGGCTGCTGTTTCTACAGAGCAATTTAATGCTGTATTCGTTACCCTCACTTTATACACACCATCCTGGCTCACTAAAAGTGTTGGTGAAGTTTGCAAACTAATATCAGTAACACCTTTAATCCATTGATAAGTATGCCCCGAGGAAGCGTTGACAATCAAATTCAAACTTGAACCCTGGCAGACCGCGTTGGATGCTACCGAACTGGAAATGAAAAAATTTGCAAGGTTGGCAACATCTACTTTTATGGTTGCCTCTACCGTGCAGGTGCCATCTGATAATTTCAGTATGTAAAACCCGGCATCGTCATCGGTTATAGAAGCCTTGCCCGGACTTTGGAGGATTGAAGTAAAGCTATTGGGCCCCGTCCATTGATAAGTAGCGCCACTTACAGCAGGCACGCTCAAGTTCAATGTTTGCCCACTGCACAATGGTGTGTTTGCACTAAGGACAGGATTAGGGGGTAAAGTGCCAGTGCCCAAAGGAACCGTTATGGACGTGGACGATACAATACAAGAGGGTGATGCCTCACTTGTTGCTGTAACAGAATAATCACCAGGAGAAGTGATATCCAGGAAAGGTTCAATTCCATTTTTTACGGATGTTCCATTTTTTTTCCAATCAAAGGTTGCTGCAACATTCGAGATGGACTTTATGCGAATTGTCTGGCCTGCACAGATGGTTGCAGGAGGGGCGATGATCACCGGTGTGAAACAATTTTTGTTTCGCAGAATATCGACTGAGTTTGATGTTACTGTGGTGTACGCGATGTCAGGTTTCCCATCACCATCCAAGTCCCCTACTTTCAGGTTTCTCGATCTTTTTCCTTTTTGAATGCTTTGTCTGGTAAAAGAGAGACTGGTATTATTTCCATTATTCCGGTACACGACAATCTCGTTTGCAACATTATTGTTATTTATATTTCCTGTAATAATATCTACATCCTGATCGCCATCAATATCACTGGCGTCAATACCCCAAGGCCAATCGCCACCGGTCAGCGTGATCGAAGAAGGAAAAGAAATTGTGCCTGAAGCACTCTGGTTTAAAAGAACAAACACTTTGTTGTCATTGGCACTGCTCGTTACTGCAATATCCAATTTGCCATCTTCATTAAAATCTGCTGTTGTCAAATGATTCAAACTTCCTGTGAGCGGTACTTTGATAATTGTTGGGAAAGAAATTTGACCCACCGAACTACCATTCTTTAATATAAAAATATCACTGGCATTAAATTGATTTAAAATAATGTCTGGCTTCAGATCACCATCTAAATCTTGCGCATCCATTCCGTAGGTAGTGCCAGCCCCGGTAACAACCACTTTGGTGGGTGTTGTATTAAAAGAAAGCGCGCCAGCAGCGCTTTGGTTCATAAATATGTAAATAGTGGATGTTGTTGAAGTGAGTGAGTTTGAAACAATGATATCCGCCTTGCCATCCAGGTTCAAATCGCGTATAACAACCCTGAAGGCAAACTGGCCTGGATCCAAAAAAAGTTTTGTGATAGGTGCGAAAGAGATCGTTCCGCTTGTGCTGGTGTTTCTTAGAAGAAAAACTTCATTCCTGGTGATACCCCCTCTGGTAGCCACCAGATCGGGCTTACCATCTCCATTGAGATCGCCACACGCCACATTAAAGGTAGGAGTTCCTGTGACAAAATTGGAAGGAGTAAAGCTTGCATTCCCTGGAGTGCTTGTATTCCTTAAAAGCATAATGTCCGTGGATGTGCCTGAATTTTTTGTGCTGGCCAAATCTGGCTTGCCATCCCCATCCAAGTCACAAGAGCAAACATCAAATGATTCCTCCGAACCTGTGGAGAATGTTGTGGATCCTAAAACGGGATCGGCTAATTCTGTTGTCAAAAAATCAGTGCCGCTGTAAAATGGAACAAACTTGATCAGTGATTTGGCGGATAGGCCACTAGTTAAATTAATAACTTCTACGTTAGACATTCGTGCCTGGGCAGGCACAATAACCTCAATTGAAAATTCTGAAGCAGCGGTGATAGTTCCTTTCACCTGATCAAACCACACCTGCACGCTACTGTTGAAGCCCGATCCAGTGATCAGCAAAGCATTACCCGGATGGGTTGAACTGGGCTGTACGTTATTTATAATAGGAGCTTGCCCAAAAGAGGTAAGGCTTATCAAAGATGTTAGAAATATGAGCAGGCGAACTTTCATCTCTTTATTAATACTATAAGTGGACGGTCAATAACCAGGCTTCCCTGAATATTTTCATTTTCCTGAATTTATCACGATGGATTCTTATAGTCTCAAGGTCATGTGATTCTGCAATGTGAACATACCAAAGATTTTTTTCGGTGAGGTATCCATAGTCAGATTCGTTAAAGCCCAGCTTAAGTAACCCATCACTGTATTTCTTTGCATTTTCCTCCATTTTAAATACGCCAGCTATCACATAATCACCCGTTTCAAATTCTGCGTGGTGGGTTCCCTGCTTTACAAATTCATGGCGTTCGGCATGGGGGTGGTTATCTTCATTATGTTCTTCGGTAGGATTTTCCGCATGTTCATCCAGGCGTGCTAAATGGGTTTCTTCACCAGCGTGTATTGAATCAATTTCTATTTTTGCCATTAAAGGATCTATCTCCGTTTTTTTGCGTGGGCCGCCCCGCTGCACTTTAACAGAATCTGTTTTGGGTTGCTGTTTTACGATTACTGGATCTTTAGGAACAACTTTAGGTACTTCCGTTTTGGTTTCTAACTTCTTTGCTGCTGCTAGCTCTTGTGCTTTTTTTTCTGCTGCTGCTTTGGCCACCAATTCCTTTTTGATTTTTTCCTCCTCTTCCTTCTTCTTGGCCAGGTCGGTTTGTTTTTTCTTTTCAGCGGCTATCTGCTGCGGGGTTTTATGATGTACTTTTTCCTTCTCTGTATCCACAAAAGAATACACTTGGATTTTCTTTTGTCTAGCCCCCAAAAGTATTCCAATGTGAATTTCATGGCTTGGCGCACTCAATTGATTGAGGCCTGTATTCTTCAAAGAATAAGAGTAACCAATAGCAGTTTGGCCTTTTAGTTTGAAGCCAGCCAAAGCAGAAATCCCAAAATTCTGTTTATAAGACCCTCCAAACCATACCAAATTTTGAAGATGTACCACGGCAGCAGCCTCTATCTGCGAAGGAGCATTTTGATTGTAACGATAAATGAGGTAGGGCTCAAATATGTTTTTGTCTTTAGCAAAATAAAACCGGTTGCTGGCATGAGCAATGATTGCCCCAAACGGATTGATTTTTGAAACTGAAAAAGATTCGGAAGAGAGATACGCAGGATCAAAAATATTTGGAACGGAAAGGCCTGCGTGAAAAGTAGGAGAATGAAAGGAGAAGCCAACATTGCCCATCACCTGAAAATTGCTAGACAATAAACTGGTCTGGACGGGATCACTAGCCGTGCTGAATTTTAATGCAGTAAGGTCAACTTTATTCCACGCTGCCCCTACGGAAATGCCAAAACGCAGAAAGTTTGTTTCCGAGAGCGGTAATGAATATCCTCCTGTAAATAACACTCCTGAAGTGGACAATAATCCATTTTTGTCGTTGCTCGCGTTGAACCCAATGTTCACCCTATTGGGCAAAGCCGTTTGAAGGCTAAAGTTGCCAATGGTAGGTGCACCTTCTATGCCTGCCCACTGCCTTCGGAAGGAAGCGTACATCGCCAATCTCCCGTCACTCCCTGTAAATGAGGGGTTTAGAAGAGCAGGGTTAAAATAGAACTGGGTGAAGTTATACGTGTCCTGAGCCAGCGAGGAATAACAACTTATAACCAATAAAATTACCCCTAGACTTACTTTTTTTCGTTTTTTCAAGAATCCTACACTTATTCCAATTTCAAATTACTACTGAATAGTTGGTTTTACAAAACCCCTGTCAATGTTTTACAAAACCATCTGTCAATTTTGAGGCTTATTCAACTAAATGATCGCTAACTTTAGGGTATGATTCGACTAATTTTCATTGTGTCCATAATTTTTTCGCTTCCTCAATTCACCCCATTGAAGGCTCAAGAGGGCAATAAGACACCAGAAGCTCAAAAATTTTCAATAGGCATCAAAGCGGGGCCTTCCGCTACGTTGGGTGTATACCCCGACAAGAGCCAACGTGACCAATTTAAAGCCCTACCCAAGTTTGGATATGGCGGTGCTTTCTTCATCAATTTTCCTCTAAAAAGTAATTACTCCTATTTAGCCGAAGCCGGTTACGCTGTAAAAGGCAGAAAGGTAAAACTTACAAATGGAGACTTTATTAATAACCAGACATTTCAATTTGTTCAGATGTCAATGGCGCTGCGCAAGTCTTATAATCTTAAGCTTGTAAAAAATATTCCCTCTAAGTGGTTTATTAATGTTGGTCCAAATATTGAATACTGGGTAAATGCAAAAGGGAAATTTGTAGAGACTAAATATAACATCAAATTCAATGTTCCTCCGGATGGCAATCTCTACACAAATTACCTCACCAACCCGAACCGATGGCTTTTTGGCATTGACGTTGGCATTGGAGCTGATGCCCCTATAAATAGAAGACAAAAAGTAAGGCTGGAACTCCGGGGCACTTTTGGCCAGACTTATCTTGGCAAGAAAAATAGCGCCAGCAGTTATGCCACTCTCTCCTGGGAGGATACACTCAAGACTAATTTGAAAACAGTTTCATTTACGGCAGCTTATACGCTTGACTTTGATATGAGAGCCATGAAGATGGGTAAGAGTACAAAGGATAGAGGTAACAGAAAGAGGCGATAGGATAAGTCAGAGGCTGGGGTCTTCTCAAAACAAATTTGTAGCACACTTTAATTTAAATGCAAAAAAAAGCTGCCCTCTCTCAAAGGCAGCTTTTTTTATTGATCTCCTGTCTTCCTCGCTGGGTCACCCATTTGCCGGGAAAATTCGTCCCGGTAGGGACGGAATGTTTGTAGAAATTTGAATATTGAGAAACCGTCCCGGCAGGGACGGAATGTTTTAACCAACTAACCAACCACCATTTTATGGCCAACACCTATACCCAACTTCACATACAATTTGTGTTTGCGGTCCAAAACCGGATTAGCTTGATACAACCTTCATGGGAAGAAGAGTTGTTCAAATACATAACAGGAATTGTAAAAAACCATAAACACAAAATGATAGCTATAAATGGAATGCCAGATCATACTCATCTCTTTGTGGGGTTACATCCAACGCAATCAATATCTAGCTTGATGCAAGTGGTTAAGGGTGAGTCTTCGGAGTGGATCAATTCTAAACGATTCGTTAAAGGCAAATTTCAATGGCAAGAGGGCTATGGTGCATTTTCTTACGGCCACAGCCAGGTTAGTCAGGTTTACAATTACGTGATGAACCAAAAGAAACATCACATGAAGAAAACATTTTTAGATGAGTACAGGGAATTGCTTGAAAAGTTTGAGGTGCCTTTTGATGAACGATATATTTTTAAGCCTATAGAATAATGGAACACATTCCGTCCCTGACGGGACGGCCTCAACCCTGCCGTATTCTCTACAAACATTCGCATCCCTGACGGGATGAGATTCAGGGTCATTGCAAATTCATATCATTTTATATCATTTGTATATGAACGCTTTCTCCGGTACTTCCCGATTATCTGTACACTGATTACTCTACTATCGTTTATCTTCCAGCTTACAAACTCACTTCAAAGTAAGGCCGGGTCGCCCAACTTCATAGAAAAAACCTTTCAATCACTATCGCTTTCGAAGTTTTTTTTGAAACTCGAAAAATTGAGGAACTCAGGAAAAAC
>JANOLM010000662.1:0-10663 GCA_031419815.1 Bacteroidia bacterium | reverse complement strand
GAAGTGTTGTGGCGGTAAAGTCAGGTATTGGAGATATTGAGCGGTTGGTTGTTTTGAATGATGGCCGGGAAAAATCAAAGTTTGTGCAAGGCCCGGTGAATGATGCTGGCCTTTTAAGTTCAGGCAATATGAAAGTTGTGTGGAATGAGTATCGCTATGATCCCCGATGGCAGGTGAAATCATATTCTATGATTGTGGCGTATGATTTTTCCTCAGGAAAGAAAAAAATTATTTCAAAGCATTCGCGATATTCATCCGCTGCGCTATCGCCAGATGGCAGCAAAGTGGTTACAGTTGAAAGCGGAACCGATTATAAAATTAAACTAGTGGTGCTGGATTATGTTAGTGGCAAGGTGTTGAAAGAGTTCAACAATCCTGACAATCAATTTATCTCTATGCCACGCTGGAGCTCAGATGGAAAATCAATAGTGGCTTTAAGGTTGACTCCTTCTGGAAAAACTGTCGTGAAGTATGATTATGAATCGGGTGCGCTAGTTGTGTTAATTAATGCTTCACAGGAAAACGTAGGCCACCCTGTGCTTTATGAAAAATATCTTTTTTACAATTCACCCTACAGTGGTATTGACAACATTTATGTTTTAAATCTTGAGACCGGAAAGAAATTTCAAGTCACCTCCAGTAAGCATGGGTCTTATAATCCATCAGTTTCACCGGATGGCAAGACACTGTATTATAGTGAGCAGACCAAAAATGGAATGGATGTAGTGAAAGCTGAATTTGATCCGTATTACTGGAAGCCACTTAATGGTGTTGCTCGCACTGGAGAGGGCTATTTTCAGCATCTGGTTGATCAAGAGGGACGACCCAATATTTTGGACAGTGTTCCTCAAAATGTTTTCCCCAAAACAAAGTATAATAAACTGAAAGGCATGGTCAATGTCCATAGCTGGGGTCCTTACACAAATTCTTCTCTGAGTTATTTGGATTTAGGAGTTTCATCAAAAGATTTGTTGGGTACAACAACACTTGATTTGGGTTACCGGTATGATGCAACTGAACGAACTGGGTTTTGGAAGGCTAATGCGAGCTATCAAGGCTTCTATCCAATTTTTGACTTTAATTATTCGCAGGGAAAAAGGTCTGTTGATGAAGGTGATCTAATCTATAAAGTTAAAAATGGCTTAGACACGACTCAAGTGACGAAAAATCTAACATTTGAGTGGAAAGAACAAAAGGTGGAAACCGGATTGCGAATCCCGCTTCGGTTGACGCACTCTAAATATCATACTCAAATCAATTTTGGTAATTTTATTGGAGTTACTAAAGTTTCAGAATTTAAAAACAGTATAGACGGTGGTGGAAGGATTATTACAACTAATTATCCTCAATATATTTTTAGAAATTATGCAGGTAACGGAACGTTATTGTCCAATTATTTTAGTTTCACAGCTTGGCATGCGTTAAAAACGAGTAGCAGGGATATTTATAGTAAGTGGGCACAATATGTAGCGATAGAATCTTACAGCACTCCATTTGGAGGAGACTTCCAAGGGAGTTTATTTTCCGTTTACGGGAGATTATTTTTCCCGGGCTTTGTTAAGCACCACTCTTTCAACGGATATTGGGGTTATCAAAATACACTGATTGCCCAAGCAAATATAACCACACGTGCTGGTTTAGATAATTACATTTTTAGAAATCAAATTCCCAGCCCTCGCGGTCAATCTGTTTCTCGTTTTCAAGATTATTACGCTATGTCCGCTAATTATACGTTCCCTATTTGGTATCCTGATATAGCTTTAGGGCCAATACTCAATATTCAACGAGTCAGCGGTAATTTATTCACCGACTATGCATTTGGTCAAAGCAAGACGTTCAAGACAAGTCAAGCCTATACCTCTTTTGGTGGAGAATTAAAGTTTGACGTTAATATTCTGAGGTTTCTTCCGCAACTAAATTTTGGTGTACGTTATTCCTATTCGGTTGAAAAGCAATCGGGCGGTGTCGAATTTTTAATAGGAAATATCCCGTTTTGAACGCAACCAAAGGCTTGAATATCGCTTTATTTAGCTTTATTTTTGACCAACCAAAATTAAATTCAATCCGTAAATAATTAATCAAGATGGCAGAGATTGTCCGAATGCCCAAAATGAGCGATACCATGGTCGAAGGGGTCATCGCTAAGTGGCATAAAAAAGTGGGAGACACCGTGAAGTCGGGTGAATTGATGGCGGAAGTTGAAACCGATAAAGCTACCATGGATTACGAATCATTTAATACCGGCACAGTACTCTACCTGGGCGCCAAGGAAGGAGAGGCGATCAAGATCAATGATGTTCTTGCCGTGGTGGGAAATAAGGGTGAAGATTTTTCGGCTATGTTAGCGGGCTCTCAAAGTGCAGCGGCATCGGGTGGTAAAACAAATCAACCAAAAACTGAGACCGTTGCTGCAGTTGCTCAAGCCCCTGTTTCAACTGCGGATACTTCAGGAATTAAAGCTGAGATTGTCCAAATGCCGAAGATGAGCGACACGATGACGGACGGTGTGATTGCCGCCTGGCACAAGAAAGTTGGCGACACCGTTAAGTCTGGAGAATTGTTGGCCGAAGTGGAAACGGACAAGGCCACAATGGAATATGAAAGCTATAATAACGGAACACTCTTGTATATAGGTGCAAAGGAAAAAGAATCGGTGGCTGTAAATGGTGTGCTGGCAATTATTGGCGAGAAGAATGCGGACTGGCAAACTTTGCTAAAAGCCTTTCTTTCGAAATCATCAGGAGCTGTAAAAACTACCACTCAGCCTGATCAACAAAATAATGCATCAGCACCCACTATTTCGTCAGCACCAGCAAACGAAGATCACTCAAGCAATGGAAGGTTGAAAGCCTCTCCGCTAGCAAAAAAGATGGCGAAGGACTTGGGCTATGATATCGCGAAGATACAAGGCTCAGGAGAGAGTGGCCGCATAACAAGAAAGGATGTTGAGAACTATAAACCATCTGCGGCTCAACCTTCGGGTTCTGCGAAGGCCGCTCCGGTTGCCTTACCTCAAATTGTAGGTAAAGAAAGTTTTGAAGAGATAGCGGTTTCACAAATGCGCAAGACGATTGCCCGGAGGCTTTCGGAGAGTAAGTTTACCGCACCTCACTTCTATGTTACCATGGAGATAAACATGGATAAGGCAATAGAAGCTCGCAAGAGTATGAATGAAATTTCGCCTGTCAAGATATCTTTTAATGATATGGTGATTAAAGCAGTAGCAGCAGCCATCCGGCAAAATCTTGATGTAAATGTTTCGTGGCTAGGCGATAAGATGAGAAAGAACCATCATATCAATATTGGTGTGGCAGTTGCCGTTAAGGATGGCCTGGTAGTGCCTGTCGTTCGCTTTGCCGACAATAAATCACTTTCACACATTGCTACAGAAGTGAAAGAGCTGGCTCAAAAAGCCCACGATAAGAAACTGCAGCCCAGTGAATGGGAAGGAAGCACCTTTACTATTTCTAACCTGGGCATGTTTGGGGTGGAAGATTTTACAGCAATTATCAATCCGCCAGATGCTTGTATCCTTGCTATTGGAGGAATTAAAGAAACAGCGATCGTCAAAAACGGACAAATTGTTCCAGGCAGCGTGATGAAGGTTACTTTGTCTTGCGATCATCGCGCGGTAGATGGTGCTGTTGGTGCAGCTTTCCTAAAAACGCTGAAAGGCCTCCTTGAAGATCCTGTAAGGATTTTGATTTGAGATTTTGAGCAATGACAAAGAAAGATCATATTAAATATTGGATAAAAACGTCTGATGATGATTGGAGCAGGGTTGATTTTATGTTTAAAAATAAAGACTATGTTTTTGCCCTTTTTTGCGTTCACTTGTCAATTGAGAAAATATGTAAGGCCATTTGGGTGAAGGATAATGTCAGTAACTTCCCACCAAAAATCCATGATTTGGTGAGAATCATGGAAGGCACAAGAGCAGAGTTAACAGGAGATGAAAAAAAGTTTTTAAAGAAGTTGACAGAATTCCAACTTGATGGACGTTACCCTGATTATCAATTTAAAATTTATAAGACATGCAACAAGCAATTCGCAGCAGAGGTAATAGAAAGGTCGGAATTAGTAAGAGTAAAATTACTCAAAGAGAAGCTGTCCGATTAGTAGGTAAATATGCTCAAGAGATCAAAAGTTATGGGGTTGACTTGAAGAAAGTTTATTTGTTTGGGTCGTATGCTAAAAACTCTCAAAAGGAGTGGTCAGATATTGATGTTGCATTAGTTTCAGATGGCTTTTCTGGGTTTGGTTATAACGATTTAGACTTGCTAGGGGATATTTGTGTCAAAAGGGATTATGTTCCAATTCAAACAAAATTTTATTCAACTGGGTATTTCAAAAAAGGCGATCCGTTTATCGAGGAGATTTTGAAAACAGGTATTGAAATTCCGGTATCATAAATGCAAACCATCCACGCTACCACTATTCTCGCAGTTCTACACAATGGTCAAGTAGCCATTGGTGGCGATGGACAAGCCACCATGGGTAACACCATCGCAAAAAGTAATGTCAAAAAAATTCGCAAACTGCAGGATGGAAAAATCCTAGTGGGGTTTGCAGGTTCAACAGCCGATGCATTTACACTCTTGGATCGATTTGACGAAAAGCTGAATGCACATGGCGGTAATATGAAAAGAGCCGCCATTGAGTTGGCTAAAGATTGGAGAACAGATCGTTTCCTAAGGAGATTGGAGGCCATGTTGATCACCGTGAATAAAGAAGAGATATTAATTGTGTCAGGTACGGGCGATGTTTTGGAACCTGACAATCAGGTGGCAGCCATCGGTTCTGGGGCTATGTATGCCCAGTCCGCAGCACTGGCATTGAAGAAGCATGCACCTCATTTGTCCGCTGAGGAAATGGTTAAAGAGGCTCTTACCATTGCAGCTGACATTTGCATCTACACCAATCACAATTTGTTGATCGAAAAAATCTCATAACCTCAGAACAATTCGGTTGATTTACTAGATTGTAGGAATGAGCCTGAGGTTTAGTCTTTTCATTTTGGTTTTAGCTACACTATCCCATCCGGCTAAGGGACAAGAATTCCTCTATCAGAACTTCAACGAACTTAACGGCCTACCAAGTTCAGAGACCTACCAAGTATTTCAGGACAGTAAAGGTTTTATCTGGTTTGCTACAGATCGTGGCGTTTCCCGATACGATGGTGGGGAGTTTAAAAGTTTTACTATTCGCGATGGGCTAAGCGACAACACTGTCTTCGGTTTTTTTGAGGATCATTTAAGAAGGATATGGTTTCGTACCTACTCAGGTGCTTTGTCCTACTATCAAAATGACTCTATCCATCACTACAAGTACAATGACGTTTTGATGCAACAACTCGGCAGGTCAATTCTTACCAAGCTATGTGTTGACAGTCTTGATAATGTGTGGTTTTCATCCTTCTTACCAGGAAAAGCTGGCTACATCAATAAGCAGGGTGAAATTTTTATGCTGGAGAAGGGCGTGGAGGAGTATCTTTTCCTCTATTCTATTTTGAATCAGGAATATCTTTTTGGTTATACCCCCCGGTCATCAAACATAAAAACAGTAAAAATAGATAGTACAAAATATACTATTGAAGTCTCGGAGCTGACTCGTGGTAGCCCTCATATCGGTTATGCTTTTTGGTACAATCAACTTTTCATTTGTGTAAACAGAGATCTATTTCGTTTTAGCAAGGGTGTATTAAAGAAGGTACTAACTTTTGAGACAGGTATTGTTAGCCTTACGGTTGATAAGGATAACTACTTATGGATTGGTTTTTTTGATGCTGGCGTAAAACGATTTTCTGATGATTTGTTTAAGACGTATACTGAGATACCTCTTTTGCAAAGGGAATCAGTAGGGAATGTTTTAAAGGACAAGGAAGGCGGACATTGGTTTAGCACCTTAGACCATGGCGTCTATTACATTCCTAATATTGAAGTGCAACTTCTTCAATGGAATGAAAATGCAAAAGTTTCATGTGCTGTTTCTACAAGCAATAGATTGTATGTTGGAAATTATCAAGGGGACTTAACGGTGTTGGGCGCACCAGGTAAGAACGTTATCTGGACAAAAAACCTAAAGGTCCCTATAACCTCTTTGTTTGTAGATACAAAAGGAAATATTTGGGTAGCAGACATTACTAAACTTCAATGTTTCAATCCAAAAGGCGAAAAGATTTTCAGTGTGAACATGATTCAAGGTGCAAAATGTTATCAGGAAGGAAGTGATGGTGCGGTTTGGGTTGGCAATAATACAGGCATATTTAAGGTTTCACCCGCTGGTACTGTCTTGTCGCACGGAATTTTGCAAAAGAGAATTTTTAGTCTGTTTGTTACTGATTCTCTAACTTATGTTGGTGCCATTAATGGACTTTCAACGTATACCTCTGATTTATTACAAAGAGAAAGTGCTTTGAATAACATTAAAAGCAGGGTTTCAGTGTTGCATCAGTTTTCTCCAAATACCCTTTTAATAGGAACCATAGGTGAAGGTTTGATTATCCTTTCGGGAGGTAAATTCAAGTATTGTAGTCAGAATAGTGCCCTGGGTGATATTGTCTATTCAATAACTCAGGTAAATGAGTATTTATGGGTAAGCACTGAAAATGGAATTGCCCGTATTAAGAATGATTCTCTGATGAAGGATAACTTTGAGATTAGTTTGTTGACCAGAACCAGTGGGTTGATTTCGGATAAGAACAATATTTTAGTCTCAACTAATAACCACATATGGTCATTCTCTGATTTGGGAATTTCTATTATTCCCCATAGCACCAAGACTTTTCAGAATGAGAATCCTCTTGGCTATTTGAAAAGTATTAAGGTTAATAATGAAGTCTCACATTCAAAAGTTTTAAAATTTTCTCCTGACCAGAATAACATAGCCTTAGAGGTTGGTGTAATCTCATACAATAACAGGAAATTATTTTACAGACATCGGCTAAACAATGCCACTACCTGGAATCAATCGCAAAACAGAACCATTTCGTATTACTCACTTCAGCCGAATGACTATAATTTTGATATGCAGGTATCTACTGATAATAAAAGCTGGACATCAAATTCATTGAAACTGGAATTCGAAATACTAACACCGTGGTGGAAGACCTGGTATGCAATGGTGCTATATGTTTTCGCATTTGCTGGGATTGGATATGTTGCTTATAAAGTTCGGGTAAATGAATGGAAACGTAAGCAAGCTTATCTTGAGGTGGTGAACAACCATCAACAAGAGCTGATCCAGTCGGAAATTGAAGTTTTGGAGCGAGACAGGAGGAGAATTGCCAAAGACCTGCACGATGGTGTGGGCACCGCACTCACCAGCGTGAAATGGATAGTGAACGATGCGATACAGCACACACCCCTGGATCAGGAGCAAACCTCTAAGAAGATAAATGAAAATTTTAACGAGATTATTTTAGAGATTAAAAGGATTATTTATGATTTAAATCCGCCAGCCCTGGAGCGCTATGGTCTTGAAGTTGGACTTAAAAATTTTATTGATCGGGTAAATGAGCGGAATGACGTTAAAGCTCAACTTGATTACTTTGGCAGAGGCGAAATTGCATCTAAAATTTCTACATCCGTCTATCGGATTTTACAAGAACTGGTTAACAACACCTTAAAACATTCCAAGGCAACAGAAATTAAAATTCACGTCAATCAATTTGAAGATATTATCAATGTTATGTATGAAGACAATGGCATTGGTATGCACCACGTGCAATACAATGGTTTGGGTATTCATAATATTGAGAGCCGTGTGCAAACCTTAAAAGGGCGAATGAGCTTGGAGTCAAACGAAAAAGGTACTTTTTATAATTTTGATATCCCTTATAAAACAACAACATGACCCGAGTGCTTTTAGTAGATGATCACACACTCTTTCTGGATGGACTTGAATTGCTGCTTAGGCGATTTTCTGAGCAATTTACCGTGGCAGGCAAAATAAATGAGCCATTAAAAACCCTTGAATTTATGGAGGATACAGCGGTTGACCTTGTTCTCATGGATATTGAAATGCCAGGCGTCAACGGAGTTGATTTGATGAGGAGAATACTCTCCCGGTTTCCGAATGTTAAAGTAGCCGTAGTAACTATGCATGATGAAGACCAGTTTATTCAAGAAGTAATTGCAGCGGGTGGCCATGGTTTTTTATTAAAGTCATGGGATAGTGAAGAGCTACTTCACAAGGTGAACTCCATAATTAAGGGAGCCAGGTTTTTTCCAAGCCGGAAAAAACGTACACATCAGTCCGAACATTTCTCTGGTCGTGAAACGGAAATATTAAGGCTATTGGCGAAAGGAAAAAACAGTCTTGAAATTGCAGAAGAGCTTTTTATCACCATAAATACAGTAAAAACGCACAGACGAAACATGTTGCGTAAGCTAAAAGCCGCCAACACCTCTCAACTGCTTAAGTTTGGGTTTGACAATAACCTGATTTAGAGGAAAACCAGTTAAACACATTTTTTCAAAAATACCACTTAGTAGGTATTTTTTGGCTTTGAAATTCCAACCATTTTTGCTTTATGGATTTACAGCAGTACTGACTTTTTATAATCCATCATGAAAAAGGAAACACAATTCATAAAAGCATTGACAGAAAGGGAGCTTCAGGTTCTTTCTCTTGTTGCAAATGGGCTTTCCTCAATTAAAATTGGGCGAAAACTAAAGATAAGTTCGGAAACAGTGAAAGTACATCGTAGAAATATGCTAAAGAAAGTTAAGGCACATAATACATTTGAATTGATGAGACTTGCCCTTACGCGCAAGTGGATTTAATAGATGAGTTAGTCAGTAGTTTAGGTTTAGGTGAGAGAGCCCCCTTAAGTGGGGGCTTTCGTTTTACAGAGTACTCCGAAGCTTGTGCAAACAAGAGGTGGTCTTATTAATCATCTTTAATGGTTAAATTTTCCCCTTGAAAGACATTTCTTTCTCTCTCATTTTTATCTTCTAACAGAATTACAAAATGTTTTAGATGAGAAGATCGCGAAAGAAGAATTTTAAGAAGTCCTATGGCAGGCACCGCCAGGATCATTCCAGTTATCCCTAAAATCTTTCCTCCTATCAGCAAAGCAATGATGGCGGCAAGGGCATTGATACTAACTTTGGAGCCAGTGATTCGGGGTGTAATAAAGTTACCTTCCAGAAATTGAACGATACTAAAAACAATCAGCACACCAATCGTATACCAAATGCTGTCTTTAGTAATCAATGCCATAATAATGGGGAAGAGGGCTCCAATAATTATTCCTATATACGGTATGATGGTTAATATCCCTGACAGGATTCCGAAGAAGATGGCGTGATCAATTCCTACAATCAAGAGTCCAATGGAGTTCAATGTCGTGATGATTAAGGTAACAAGAAATAGCCCTGAGATATACCCTTGAATTACCCGCTCAACATCTTTTTTCCACACTAGATTATCGGAGGCTATTAGGCTGAGAAAAAAATCCCTAAACTTTGTGCGGTAGACAAGAAACAGAAAAATGTAAATCGGTATTTGCACCAAGGTTGAAATAGCATTGGTTGTTGAAAGTAAAATATCACCAAGGTAGGTGCTGATGCTCTTCATAAGTTCACCCAACATCTTGTTCTGTTCTATCACGCTGATGCCAAAATCCCTATTCAGTGTGCGGCTTGTCTGTGCTACGAATGTTTCAAATTTTGTTTGAAGATTGGGGAGGTCATTCACTAATCCTACAATCTGGTTTACGATCAACCAGATGAATAATCCCAAAATAATAATTGTTGCAAGCAGCACTATTGCAATGGAAAGAGCCGTGCCGAACTTCCGTTTTTCGAGCCGCTTCACAAGTGGTAGCATAACGATTGAAAGCAATCCGGCAACAGCCATAGGAATGACTATATCTTTGGCAAGGATGATAGCGGTAATGATCAGGGCGATGACAACAAGTAGCTTATACGTGTAATCAAGTCGATCGAAAGGTTTTTGCAGAGGTTCTGACATACCACGAAATTAAACATTATCGATAGCCTGCAAAATCACCCTACACGATTCTTTTATTTCCTCTTCTGTAATAGTAAGGGGTGGGGCAATGCGGAGACTGTTAGGATGAGATAAAAACCAATAACAAATCACACCGGCTTCTTTCGAATTGCTTACTATCTTGTTTACCTGTTCGGCTGAATCGAAGTCAATCGCAAACATTAATCCTATCCTTCGTATTTCTTTTATGGATGGATGCTGAAGTAGTTTGTCAAAGAGCTTTCCCTTGGCTTCAACATGATCCAATAGTTTCTCCTCTTCTAATATGGTTAAAGTTGCAAGTGCCGAAGCACAGCAGACTGGATTTCCACCAAACGTTGTAATGTGCCCCAACATGGGATCATGCGTTAGCGATTGCATAATTTCTCTGCTGGAAATAAATGTGCCGATAGGAAGACCCCCGCCAAAAGCCTTAGCCAGCGTGAGAATATCAGGCGTGATACCAAATTGTTCAAAGGCAAAGAGAGTACCCGTTCTGCCCATGCCACATTGAATTTCATCTAATATTAGCAAGGTTCCTGTTTCATTGCATTTTTTTCGAACCGCCATCATATAATCCAATGAAGGTATTCGCACCCCGGCATCGCCTTGAATAGTCTCCATGATTACGCAGGCTGTTCTATCGGTGATTTGATCTAAATCTTTT
>JANOLM010000661.1:0-19463 GCA_031419815.1 Bacteroidia bacterium | reverse complement strand
TACATCCTTCCATCCAGTAATTCAATTTGAATTTTATATGCCCTGCCAATGGTACCCTTTATCCCATTAGGTGATGTTTGGTATTCACCTTGCGTAATTTGCGAGAGTACTTCACTATTGCCAATATTATCTGACATCACCATACGCTTAACCGAAATAGGAGTCTTTATTGATTGTTTTGATTCGATATCAAATGCCTTTGTGACTAGAATTTTATAAGGCCCTGGTTGATCTGAAATGCTGCCATCGATAACAATAGCAAATGTCGGCCTTGTGCCAATATCAAAAGTAATTCTATCTACACACGCAATGCAACAAACAATCAGAGTTACTGAAAAATAGAAACGGATTCTCATAGAATTTACTTTCCTTAAAACTTAATGCTATAGGATATGGAGGGAAGGGCAGTGCCGATAATGGCCAATCGATAAGGGCGTAAAATACCTGGACGAACCTCCTTGAAGAATATGCTGTATGCATTTTTCCTGGCGTAGACATTATAGATTGAGAATGTCCACGTTCCATCCCAAATTTTTTTGCGTTTATGGTTCCCTTCTGCTACAAAACCAATATCTAGCCGGTGATAGTCCGGAATCCGAAATTGATTTCTATCTGAAAAAGAAGAGACTGTAAAGTTATCTACACTAAATGCAGATAATGGCAGTGTAATGGGTCTTCCTGTGCGGTAGGTAAAGCCCCCGGTAAAGAAATAACGCCTGGAAATAGAATATTTCCAATTCAGATTAACCACGTGAGGCTGATCAAAATTTGAAGCATGTTCCCTTCCGTCATTAATTGTCTCTTCGGGAAAAATCCCTACAATAGTTCGCAACGAACGTGAATAAGTATAACCAAAGGAACCTGAAAGTTGGCCTGTTGTCTTTGCTACTTGCATCTCGGCTCCATAAGATCTTGCTTTCCCTTGAAGGAGATCCGTTTCAATTTGTGGATTTAATATTAGCTGGGCACCATCTTTAAAGTCTAAGACATTCTTCATTTCTTTATAATAGACTTCTGCAAAGGCTTCATATTTTTTTTCTTTAAAATTTCTAAAATAGCCTAAAGAAAACTGGTCAACCATTTGTGGTTTAAAATAATACCCGCTTGGCTGCCAAATATCAACTGGCGTTATGGCTGTGGTATTGGTGAGCAAGTGCAGATATTGAAATATTCTATTGTAGCCTAGTTTGATTGAAGCATCTTTGGATATGTCATAACGAAAACCCAATCTTGGCTCAACATTGAAATAGCGTTTTACATTTTCGCCTTTTTTAAAGCTCAACGTATCGATTAAATTTAGAGTTTCTCGAGGCAATCCTGACTTATATAAATATACACTGCTAGGGCCCACTGCCTGAAAAACCGATGCTCGCAAGCCTGCATCAACATGAAACTTCCCGAACTCCAATTGATCTGAGATATGGAATGCACTTTCAATGGATTTTTGCAAATCCATCTGTAAAAATTTCTTATCAGAGTCCACAGTAGAAGGACTAAATGTACCGGGATTAAAATCGTAGTAAATACTCTGAAGTCCGAAATCGATTTTATGCTTATATAGCTTAAGATGAAAATCTGCTTTGGCACTTGGGTACTTAATTTTGTATTTCAAATCAAAACCAGTCAAGGGATTTTTATCAAAGACATCATAGCTGTAAGTACCATAACCGACCATGAAAGCAGCAGTCAGGATTTTTGAAAACTCATGATCTAGCCTCATGGAGCCAAGCATGGTATCCCAACGATAAGTGGAATCTCCACGTAATCTAAATTGATCATGGCTAAAATAGCCTGATAGTGTCAACTTAGTTTTACTACTAAATAAATGATTGAGCTTGGCCGTACCATCGTAAAAAGAAACGGTACTCTTGTTTAGATCTACATAATTACTCCTGACTGTATTAATTAACCAATCAGAATATGTGGTTCTTAATGACAAGGCAATAGAGGTTTTATTTTTTTTAAGTGGACCGCTGAGCATCGCGTTACTTGAAATTAATCCAATGCCAGCGCTGCCTCCCCATTTTTCATACGAGCCTTCTTTGGATCGTATGTCTAGCACCGAGGAGATTCGCCCACCAAACTCTGCCGGAATACCGCCTCTGTAAAATGTAACATCACGTATCGCTTCTGAATTGAAAGAAGAGAAAAACCCAAATACGTGTGAACTATTAAATACGGGCATGCCGTCATACAATATTAAGTTTTGATCCACACTTCCTCCGCGCACGTTAAAGCCTGAGGCTGCCTCACCTGCCGTTGTTACTCCTGGAAGAAGCTGTATTTGCTTGATCAAATCAATCTCGCCCAGAAGGGCTGGGGCTCTTTTGATTTCTTTTAAGCTAAGCTGGGTTTGGCCAATTCCGCTGGTGGTAATTTCCCGTGCTGATCGGTCTTGAATAATTACCTCTTCCAGCACAGTGGGTTTTTCTTCTAGTTCCCAATGGGCAGTTCCATTATCATAAATTTCAAGCTCAATAACTGATTCTTCAAAATTGACATAGCTTAGATTTAACACATGCGAACCAGTTTGTATTTTTAATTCAAACTTCCCTTCGTTGTTGGTTACAGTTCCCATCTTAAGATCGGTAACAACTACACTTGCACCTACCAACGGTTCTTTGGATTTACTTTCTTTAATTGTTCCATAAAGTGTAACAGTTTTTGGAACACTTGATTTAACTAAAGAGCCAATGGTGAGCTTGTTGATTTTTTTTTGCTCGCGCCTGGCAACGTTGATAATCTCACTTCGCTGGAGAGCCATGGTTGGATCTTTTACAAGGATCACAGCATGAAGGCTAGTTTCGATAAAATTGAGATCGTAACCAAGAAATAGGCTATTCAGGGCTCCGCGCAATGTGACTCCCTCAAAACTTTCTTTAAAAACAATTTCACTTATCCAATCTTCTAAGAAATAGAACTTTACCGGGTTGTTTTTTTCTACTTCCTGGAGATAGGTACTTAACTTCTTTCCCTTCTCGCGACCATCTAACTTTAGGTCCAGTATGGATTGAGAAAAGGACGTTAAACTTATCAAAGTAAGTAAGAAGAGTAGCGATCTTTTCAAATCAGGTTAGGTTGAGTAAGCAAGATAAAACTATAAACTTGTGAAGGAAATAGACGGCCAGATACTTTTTTAAAATACCTTTAATTAGGTGAGAGAAGCAGTTTTAGTGCTTCACATTTTCAAAAAGGCAACTTTTTAATATTCCGTTTTAAAAAAGGTGTTTCAACCGAATTCTTTTCTATTCTTAACACTTTCTACCCCACGACCGCGATATACTAATTGATGGTTCAAGTTCATTATCGGCCATGATGCCAAACAGAGAATCACCGGAGGTGGTAATCAGTTAGCAATCGGCAATATATTTTCTTCAGTCCAGTGCCATTGGACACCTAACACATAAATTCGTTTTAGGGGAAGCTGAAAGCCTTAAAAAGAGTAAACAAGACAGAAGTTTTTGTTAGTTTTTGATCTATAAAATTGACAAAGGTTATGTTAAAAAACATTTTAAATGTGAAAGGTGTGAAAACACTTAGTAAAGCTGAACAGCGGAATGTAAAGGGTGGTGTGGTTGCAACCCTTCTGAAACATGTTGCTATGTCTGTACTTGTGGATTAAGGAATTATTATATTAATACATGGAGGAGTTGTGCTTCAGGCTGCATCAACAGTACTCCAACCTGTGCATGATTTTAAGAAAACAAAATGGTTATTAAGGAATTCCTTGGTAGCCATTTTATCTCTCCATGAAATTGATTCCCCAGAAATTTAACTGTTAGATAAGTATTATTTGACATATATTGTCTTAATACCAAGTCCATTATTCTCAGTCATACGAAATTAACTTAGAATGAATGTTTTGAGAAACATGTCTCAATTTCTGCTTGGAGTAGTGATTTTTGGCTGTATTGATAAGATTGATTTCGATATCGGAAGCCCTACTTCAACTGTCGTTATAGATGGGTTCATCTCAGATCAGCCAGGCCCTTATACTATTAATGTAAGCCAGGCATTTGATATTGAGTCTAAATCAGCATTTCGCACTGCCGTTTCTGTGAAAGAGTTGACGATATTTGATGACGTAGGCAATCGTGAGGTTCTTACGGAAATAAGCAAAGGCAACTATCAAACTAGTGTTAATGGAATGAGGGGAATAGTTGGCAGCGGTTACCGATTGCGTGTTGAGCTTTTGACCGGACAGGTTTATGAATCCGTGCCAGATACAATTTCCCCTCCCGGGAAGTTGGACAGTGTTTATTACAAATTTGAAAAACTAAGTACAACAGAAGGCGGAAATACCAACTATGCGTTTGATATTTATTTTGATGCTTCAAAAGAATTAAGTAACAATTTTTATTTACAGTGGAAATTTACAGCCACGTTTAAGGTGGTTACTAATCCAGAATTTGACTTAACCGAACCATGCTCAAGTATCTTTGATTGTCAAGGATGCAGTATATGTAATTTTGCGGTCAAGTGTTCAGGTATTCGTAACATAGGGAAAATACCAAAAATAGAAGAAGCCATTTTTATAAAATTCAAACCGTGCGAATGTTGTGCATGCTGGTACACTATAGTTAATGACAAGCCCATTCTAAGTGGCAATCAATTTATAAAGTTAGGCAGGTTTAGGAACTTTAAAGTGGGGTCAATTCCGGTGCATGAATGGATATTCCAGCATAAAGTTTACTCTGAAGTTACGCAGAGAAGCTTATCACATCGGGCCTATACATTTTTCAAGGCGATAAAAGATCAAAAGGAAGCAACCAATAGTTTATTCCAGCCTATCTCAGGAAAGATAAGCAGCAATTTTGTCCAAATCAGCGGATCAGAAAATCCGATTGAAGGCATGTTTTTTGCTACTTCAGTTAGTAGCAAAACAATTATTCTCACCAGGCAAGATGTCCCTGCGCAAACCTTCATATTCCCAAGTCGTGGTCCTGATTACGTGATCCCCAAAGATTGTAAGAAATTATTTCCAAATTCCACAACTATAAAGCCAGGGTTTTGGACTGATTAAAAACTGTTAGCAGCCAAATTGAGTTTAGTTTCTTTTAGTTCAGTATCACTGGACACCAATCGGATATTTCACTTTTATGGGAAGCTGAAAACCTTAAAAAGAGTAAGCAAGACAAAAAGTTTTTTGTCAGTTTTTGATCGATCGATGATATTTTATTAGAGAAAAGCACACACAAAGAACTCGAGCTTGCAGGTGAGACCTGACAGATGAACGTTGGATCACCAGATCTGGAAAAAGTTGACCTTTACGTGTTTGAAATACTTGTAAATAGTAAGAGAAATTTAATGTAACATTTTCAACAGCGTGGTCAACCTGGTCTTGAGGTTCCTCCTGTCCACGATAAAATCCAGGAAGCCATGTTCTAAAACAAACTCAGCGCTTTGAAAGCCTTTTGGCAAATCTTTTCCAATGGTCTCTCTAATGACGCGAGGGCCAGCAAAGCCAATCAATGCACCAGGTTCAGAAATATTGAAATCACCGAGCATGGCATAAGATGCCGTGACACCACCCGTAGTGGGATCTGTTAGTAAGGAGATGTAAGGAATTTTGGCTTCATCCAATAACGCAAGTTTGGCTGAAGTCTTTGCCATCTGCATGAGTGATAAACCTGCTTCCATCATACGAGCTCCACCCGATCTCGAGATCATCAGAAATGGTGTTTTTGTTTTAAGGGCATGATCAATCGCGCGTGCAATTTTTTCCCCCACCACTGAGCCCATGGAGCCTCCAATAAAATTGAAGTCCATACAGGCAACTACCACATTAAGTCCGTTCATTTTGCCGTAGGCTGAGCGTAAGGCATCCTTAAGTTCGGTTTTGGCCTGCGATTCTTTAATTCTTTTTGGATAGGGCCTGGTGTCTACAAACTTTAACGGATCAGCAGACTCCATATTAGGATCAAGTTCAGTAAACTCGTTATTGTCAAATAGAATTTCAAAGTACTCCCCTGATCCAATTTTTACATGATGATCTTCTTCAGGCACCACATAAGCATTGCTTTTTAATTCCCGTGTGTGAATGATCTTTCCAGCGGGTGACTTAAACCATAATCCATCGGGCACTTCCCGTTTGGATTCTGTGGGTGTCATTATTCCCTTATCGGTGCGTTTGAACCACGGCATCTTCTTTTATTTAAGATTTCATGATTTAAGATTTAAGATTTGATTAAGAAATCTTTGTGTTGAACGAGAATTCAAAAATCTAAATTCAAAAATCTAAAATCTAAAATAGTTTATTAAGCTACATCAATCGAACTATCCAAGTAAACTTCCTGAACAGCATTCAGGATTTCTACACCTTCTTTCATTGGTCTCTGAAAAGCTTTTCGTCCGGATATCAAGCCCATGCCACCGGCACGTTTGTTAATAACCGCAGTGCGCACCGCATCGGCAAGGTCAGTTGCTCCTTTAGATTCACCACCGGAGTTAATCAATCCTGCGCGACCCATGTAGCAGTTAGCTACCTGATAACGGCAAAGATCAATTGGGTGATCGGAAGTCAATTGTGTATAAATCCTTTCATCTAATTTTCCGTACGTTGATCCGCCTGTATTAAGTGCTTTATAGCCACCATTGTTTTCGGCAAGCTTTTGTTTAATTATATCTGCCTGAATAGTCACACCAAGATGGTTTGCCTGTCCGGTTAAGTCAGCAGAGACGTGATAATCTTTTCCGTCTTTCTTGAAAGCATTGTTCCGGGTATAGCACCAGAGTATGGTGGCCATTCCTAATTGATGAGCTTCTTCAAAAGCTTTTGCCACTTCAACGATTTGGCGAGTGGAGTTATCAGAACCAAAATAAATGGTAGCACCAACAGCAACAGCTCCAAGGTTCCATGCTTCCCGCACAGAGCCAAACATGATTTGATCTGCCTTATTAGGATAGGTAAGTAATTCATTGTGATTGATCTTCACAATAAATGGAATTTTATGAGCATACTTTCTAGACACAATAGCGAGGTTGCCAAAAGTTGTAGCCACTGCATTGCAACCCCCTTCAATGGCCAGCTTGATAATATTTTCTGGATCGAAATAAATGGGGTTTTTAGCAAAAGAAGCCCCGGCACTGTGTTCAATTCCTTGGTCAATTGGCAAAATTGATAAAAATCCTGTACCGGCTAGGCGCCCATGATCAAACAGAGCCCCCAGGCTTTTGATCACTTGTGTATTGCGATTGGATTGAATGAAAATCCGATCTATAAAATCTGAGCTGGGTAGATGGATATGATCTTTAGAAATGGTTTTGCTTTTGTGGTCAAGCAGGTACTTGGCATCTTTGCCGAGGATTTTCGAAATGTTCAGTTTTGAAGATTTTGCCATAACGATTTTAGGTGAGGGGCAAATATAAGGGGATGGGTCAACTCATCCAAAATTGAAAAAATAACCTTTTAAGTAAAAAAAAACCCATTTCCGTTAGGGACGCAATAGTTTGTGCCCTACCAGAAATGGGTTTAAAATGTTAGTTCTATTTAGTTGGGCGAAATGTTGGCTAATTTTTCCTTAATTCTGGCAGATTTGCCATGACGGCCTTTCATATAGTATAATTTGGCTCTCCGGACTTTTCCCTGCTTCATTACTTCTATTTTATCAATGCTGGGGCTTAACAAAGGAAATATTCTTTCTACGCCTACGCCATTGGATACTTTTCTTACAGAGAAGCTTTCACCGTTTGTGCCTTTTCCCCTGCGGGTAATCACTACGCCCTGAAACTGCTGAACTCTTTCCTTGTTACCTTCGCTGATCTTAACGTGTACGTTTATAGTGTCACCAGCTTTGAAATCAGGGAGAGTAGTCCTTTTTGCTGCTAATTCCTGCTCTACAAACTTTATTAAATCGGCCATGATACTCGCTTTTTAAAATGGATTGCAAATGTATGGAAAGAATTGAATTTTAGTGGCGATAGCTTGAAATTTCTGATACAAAATGCAGTTGTGTGTATAAAAAGCTATATTTATGTGTATAACGAAAAGGCATTATGAGAACGAACATTGATATTGACGAAAAACTATTAGATGATGTAATGGAGAGGAGCAAAGCTAAAACTAAAAAAGAGGCTGTTGAAATGGCTCTAATAACGTATCGGAGAATTTTGGCTCAGCGTGACCTTCTGGAGTTAAAGGGCAAAGTTAAATGGGAAGGTAATCTGGACGAGATGCGGTCTATTTAAGTTATAGATGCGAGTTTTAGTTGATTCTTCCGTTTGGATCGATTTCATTAATAATGTTGAGAATAACCAGACTGATATTCTGACTGATCTATTTTTAAACGAAAGTTATGTGTGCATTTGCCCGACTATCCTTCAGGAAGTCTTGCAAGGAATAAAAGAGGATAAGGATTTTAACAGGGTCAAGAAAGATTTAGAAACATTACCTGTATTGAAAGTGGATGTCTTGGAGGCGGCATATGAAGCGGTGAATATTTATCGAAAGTTAAGGAAGAAAGGTGTTACCATTCGAAGATCAAATGATTGCTTAATCGCGCATTATGCAATTTTTAATAAGATACCAATATTGCATAAAGACCGTGATTTTAACTTTATAGCGCAACATACTGATCTGCTGCTACTCTGATTGATATAGATCAGGCCGTCTTTTCTTTGTCCGTTCTATTGCCTGTTCATGCCTCCACTCTACAATGTTGGCTTCATGCCCTGAAAGCAGCACATCCGGCACTTTCCATCCTTTATATTCTTGCGGCCTAGTATAAACAGGCGGGGCTACCAATCCATCTTGAAAAGAATCAGTTAATGCTGAAGTCTCATCAGACAACACACCAGGAATAAGGCGTATCACCGAATCGGCCACAACTGCAGCAGCCAGTTCGCCACCGGAGAGTACATAATTGCCAATGCTAATTTCGCGCGTGATTAAATGTTCGCGCACGCGTTCATCCACACCCTTGTAATGGCCGCATAGAATGATCAGATTCTCTTTGAGACTTAATTGATTGGCCAAAGTTTGAGTAAGCAACTCACCATCCGGACTCATATAGATAACTTCATCGTATGTGCGTTCAGACTTTAATTTTGAAATGCAAAGATCAATCGGTTCAATCATCATCACCATGCCGGCACCTCCTCCAAAGGCATAGTCATCTGTTGTTCTATGCTTGTTGGTAGAATAGGGTCTCAAGTCATGAACTTCAATTTCAACGATCCCCTTTGTTTGCGCGCGTTTTAGAATGGAATCGGAGAACGGACTTTCCAATAAACGAGGCAAGCAGGTGATGATGTCAATGCGCATGAAGACTTAATTTATGACGCGCCTGTTTTATAGATCCAAAAACCCTTCAGGCAATTCTGTCTGTATTTTCTTTTTTGATTTATTTACACTCATGATAAATGGGCCGTTCACTGGAATAAGAATTTCTTTTCCTGATCGATCGACTGAAAGAAGGCGATTTGCACCCGACTCAATAATTTCTTTCACTTCACCCAAAAGGCCGTGGTGCAGGTCTTCCACTTCAAACCCAACAACTTCGTCATTATAGAAATCCCCTCTTTTCAGTTTGGGACGGACTGTTTTAGGCAAATAAATGCTGCACCCTTTTAGGGCTTCGGCTTGCTCAAATGTGTTTATTTCATCGAACTTTATAAACCCCTTTTCGCCACGATCTGAATAACTTTCAATGAAATATGGGACCAAGCTGTGTTTTACTTCAATGAAAACAGATTTCAAGGACTCGAATTCACCTGCTTCACTAAAAATAGCAGTTACCCCGCCTTTCAGGCCATGGGTTTTGGCTATGTAACCAATTTTAAAGCAAGAGCCTATATCCATTGTGGAAAGTTAATAGTGAATAGTTAAACGTTAATAGTGAGGAATGTCTTAGATAAAAAAATGCCAACACGAGACCGAGTTGGCATTGAATATAATTTCTTTTAAGACTACGCCTGTTCTTCAGTTGCAGCTGTATCTCCTTCTACAGGAGCTTCAACAACTGGAGCGACAACTACAACCTCCGCCTTCTTGCGAATAGCCTCTGCGCGGGCTTCTTTAACTTTAGTTTCGGCTTGTTTGCGAGCCTTGGCCGCGTCTTGCTTAGTTTTTGCAAGAATTTCAGTCTTACCTTGAATCTTAGATTCTTTTGATTTCAGCCATTCAGCCAATTTTGAATCAGCCACCTCTTGGGTTATAGCGCCTTTTACTACACCTATCTGAAGGTGTTTTTTCAACATAACGCCACGGTAAGAAAGCATCGCCTTTACCGTATCAGAAGGAAGGGCACCGTTCATTAGCCAATGAAAGGCACGTTCGTCCTGAAGATTGATTGTGGCTGGATTTGTTAGGGGATTATAGGTGCCGATTTTCTCGATGAACTTGCCATCGCGAGGAGCTCTTGCATCAGCTACCACTACATCATACATCGCCAATTTTTTGCGGCCTCTTCTGGCCAATCTGATTTTTACTGCCATTTTCTTAGTTTTTTAAATGTTGGATCTCGTCCGTTTTTTAAAGGGCTGCAAAGTTAGAATTAATTTGAGGATTAGCCAATCGGTATTTGAAAATTTGAAAATTGGATTGATTTGAAGATTTCCGGACCTGTTGAGTCTGTTGCTTTGGATTTGACAAATCGGCCAGGGATAGTAGTGAAAAGCCTCCCGATAAAGGTCGGGATAAACTCCGCGAGCAGGATTTGAGCGTGGCCGGACTTGTAACGGATAGCCCATTGCCGCCTCGGCAGGCCGCAAAGTATTTAAATTTGCTTAAGCGATTATTCAGTTTTTTAATATAAAAACACTTTTCTAGTTTTGTTTACTTCACAATTTAACCATGGACAAGTATTCATACGTTTCCAATGCCGATGTCGGTTATTTGGATCAGCTTTATCAAGCCTACAAAAAGGATCCCTCTTCGGTAGATGCCACTTGGCAGAAGTTTTTTGAGGGGTATGATTTTTCAATTCAACGATTTGGGGAAAATGGCCATGGGGCAGTTGCCGAAGACGCCATTACCATTAAGGAAACGCAGGTTAGAAACCTGATTTTTGCTTATCGTTCTTTTGGTCACTTAAAGTCCAACACAAATCCTGTGCGGGAAAGAAGAGATCATAATGTAAACTTAGATCATAAAAGTGTAGGGTTGAACGATGCAGACTTAGATGTGGAGTTTGACGTTGGCGCGGAGATTGGAATGGGACGCGCCTCACTTAAAAAGATCATTGAAAAGCTGAAACATGTTTATTTAGGCACTGTTGGCTTCGAGTATAATTTCATTCGCAATGATGCCGTGCGTCAATGGTTCTTTGAGAAGTGCGAAAAGGAGTACTACACCTATAACCCTTCGCAGGATGAGAAGAAGCAAATTCTTTCTAAACTGAATGAAGCTGTTGTGTTTGAAAATTTTTTACACACAAAATTCCTGGGGCAAAAAAGATTTTCATTAGAGGGAGGAGAAAATACTATTCCGGCTCTTCAGACCATTATCAACAAATGTGCGGAGCTAGGCACAAAAGAGGTAGTGATTGGCATGGCCCACCGTGGCAGATTGAATGTGCTCTCCAATATACTCGGCAAAACCTACGAACAGATTTTTACAGAATTTGAAGGTAACGTCAATCCTGATTTAACAATGGGGGATGGTGATGTTAAGTATCACCTTGGCTACGCCAGCCACAATACTACTCCTTCTGGGAATAAAATTTATGTAAAGCTTACACCAAACCCTTCACACCTTGAAGCGGTGAATCCTTTGGTAGTGGGATATACCCGGGGCCAGATTGATGATGAGTACAAAGGTGACTTAACGAAGGCAATGGCCATTCTTATTCATGGCGATGCAGCCGTGGCAGGACAAGGAATAGTTTACGAGGTAGCACAAATGTCTGGACTGGAAGGCTACACCACAGGGGGAACCATTCACTTTGTCATTAATAACCAGATAGGTTTTACAACAGATTTTGATGATGCGCGCACATCCATTTATTGCACCGATGTAGCGAAAATTATTGATGCACCAGTTTTGCACGTCAATGGCGATGATGCGGAAGCGGTAACCTTCTGTTCAAAACTTGCCGTAGAATTCCGGATGAAATTTGGGCAGGATATTTTTATCGATATGTTGTGCTACCGCAGACATGGGCATAACGAAAGTGATGAGCCGAAATTTACCCAGCCTAAGCTTTATAATCTCATTGCCAAGCATCCGAACCCTCGCGAAATTTATGTGAAGAGCTTAATAGAGCGTGCAGATGTGGATGCAGCACTTGCTGATGAGATGGACAAAAATTTTCGCGCTCAACTTCAGGATCGGTTAAATGAAGTAAAGCAGAAACCGCTACCTTATAAAGTACAAAAGATTGAAGAAGAATGGCAGAAGTTGCGCAGGGCCAAAGCGGAGGATTTTGATTTTTCACCGGAGACAGGAGTAAAGCAGACTACTATTGATAAAGTAGGCCAGGCATTGGCGACAATACCAAATGGATTTAAGGCTCTAAAGCAGATTGAAAAACTTTTAAAAGATAGAAAAACAGCCTTCTTTGAAAATAAAGTTTTAAGCTGGGCCGAAGCGGAACTTCTTGCCTATGGGTCGCTACTGGTAGAAGGTGTGCCAGTTCGCATGTCTGGGCAGGATGTGAAGCGAGGTACGTTCTCTCATCGTCACGCTTATTTCTTTGATGCCAATACGAATGCCCCTTATTGCGGTTTAGATAATATTGAGAAGGGGCAACAAAAATTTCATATTTATAACTCATTGCTTTCTGAGTTTGGTGTGCTAGGGTTTGAGTATGGCTATGCAATGTCATCGCCACACGCATTAGTTTTATGGGAAGCGCAGTTCGGAGATTTTGTAAATGGCGCACAGGTAATTATGGATCAATTCCTTTCCAGCGCTGAATCGAAATGGCAACGCATGAATGGACTCGTTATGTTGCTGCCCCATGGATACGAGGGTCAAGGCCCCGAACATTCAAGTTGTAGACCAGAGCGTTTCCTTCAACTTTCTGCTGAGTATAACATGATTGTTGCCAACCCTACAACACCTGCCAATATTTTCCATTTATTAAGACGGCAAGTGACGTGGGAATTTCGTAAGCCTTGCATTGTGTTCTCGCCAAAATCTTTATTGCGTCATCCAGCAGTGGTGTCTCCGGTTAAAGATTTTATTAAAGGCTCTTTCCAGGAAGTCATTGATGATGCAACGGTTTCAGCAAAGGATGTAAAAAAAGTAGTGTTCTGCTCGGGAAAAATATTTTATGACCTGATTGAAGGCCAACAGAAAAGGAAGGTGAAAGATGTAGCGATTGTTAGATTGGAACAACTTCATCCGTTCCCTGAAAAGCAAATGAGTGCTGTGTTTAAAAAGTATAAGATTGCAAAATTTGCATGGGTGCAGGAAGAGCCATCTAATATGGGATGCTTATCTTACATTGTTCGGATGATGCCCGATCAGAAACTGGAATTCATTTCGCGCAAAGCCAGTGCTTCGCCTGCTACAGGTTATAATAAAGTGCATAAGGCCGAACAAGAAAAAATTGTAGCCCAAGCATTAGAAGTTTAGGATGGTAACACTATTCCTGTTAACGATTTGTATAAAGGAAAAATATAATTTCTTATGGCACAACAAGTAAAAGTCCCAACAGTTGGTGAGTCCATCACCGAAGTAACGATTGCCAACTGGCTAAAGAAAGATGGAGACTATGTGAAACTGGATGAAGTGATAGCCGAACTTGAATCGGACAAAGCGACTTTTGAACTCCCCGCTCCTCAGGCAGGAATACTAAAAATAAAAAAACAAAAAGGTGAGGTAGCTGCTATTGGCGAAGTAATCTGTGAGCTTGCGGACGGTGCTCAACCAGCAGCCACTCCAAAAACTGAGACGAAAGCAGCAGCCCCCACACCAACAACCCCTACTACACAACCTATGAAAACAACAGGCGGTATAAAAGAAATGAAAGTGCCTACCGTAGGCGAATCGATCACCGAAGTAACAATCTCTTCCTGGTTGAAGAAAGATGGTGATTATGTAAAGCTCGATGAAGTGATTGCAGAAGTAGAATCGGATAAAGCTACGTTTGAATTACCTGCAGAAGCGAACGGTATTTTAAGAATCATTGCAAAAGAAAAAGATACGTTGCCGATTGGCGGCCTTATTTGTAAAATTGAAATAACGGAAGGAACCCCTGTTGGAGCGGCAGCACCTTCAGTAGCGGCAGCGGCAACCTCACCTATTGCTACCGATAAATCATACGCTGCAGGTCATCCATCCCCAACCGCTGCAAAAATTTTGGATGAGAAAGGAATTCAGGCCAATCAAGTGCAAGGCTCAGGAGTGAGTGGACGAATTACCCAAGGAGATGCTGTGAAAGCTCAAACAACAACACCCGGCAAGGAAGCAAAACCAGCAGCCGCGCCCTTGACCCCGCCTGTGATTACTTCTGGCGGATCGAGAAATAAGCGAAGTGAAAAAATGACTTCCCTTCGCAAAACAATTGCTCGCAGATTAGTAGCGGTAAAAAATGAAACTGCTATGCTCACCACGTTCAATGAAGTGGATATGAAGCCTGTGATGGAGCTTCGTTCTAAGTATAAAGATCAGTTTAAAGAGAAATACGGTGTAGGACTGGGCTTCATGTCCTTCTTCACCAAGGCAGTTTGTGTGGCCTTGAAAGATTTCCCTGCTGTCAATGCTCAAATAGCTGGTGATGAAATTGTGTATCATGACTATTGCGATGTTGCCATTGCGGTTTCAACTCCCCGCGGACTTGTTGTGCCAGTCATTCGCAATGCAGAAGCATTATCTTTTAATCAGATTGAAAGTGAGATTGTACGTTTGGCAACGCGCGCGCGTGATGGTAAACTTTCCATTGAAGAAATGACAGGTGGCACGTTTACGATTACCAATGGAGGTGTTTTTGGTTCCATGTTATCAACTCCAATTATAAATGCACCTCAGTCTGCTATACTAGGTATGCACAATATTGTTGAGCGGCCAATAGCGCTGAAAGGTGAAGTTGTCATCAGGCCAATTATGTACCTGGCGTTGTCATATGATCACCGTATTGTGGATGGGCGTGAATCAGTTAGTTTCTTGGTGAGAGTTAAGGAAATGCTGGAAGACCCAGGAAGGATGATATTGGGAGTATAATGTATGACACGCAGGGAAAAGATAATTGATTTGATAAAAAAGACGGCAAGAGTTTATCTTCCTGAAGGTACCGCGGTTTTTATTTTTGGATCGCAAGCAAACCAATCTGAGTTGAAGGCCTCTGATATTGATATTGGATTGAAAGGTAAGCAGCAGTTGAGTCATGAGTTGCGTCTTGATTTTAAGGAAGCGCTCGAAGGCTTACCCACGTTATACACATTCGATGTTGTCGATTTCAACCGGGTCGAAGATGGTTTTAAGGGTGTAGCACTTCGAAATGTTGAATATATTGTCAATGATAGAGATTGAAGAAATTATTCAAAGAAAAGCCCAGATTCTTCAGCGCGCATTAAAGGCTTTTTTAATCGCCTTGGAGGCACCACACAATGAACTTCAACGAGATGCGGCAATTCAACGATTTGAATTTTGCTATGAACTTTCTTGGAAACTGATGAAATTTATTCTTGAGTATGAGAAAGGAGAAGACTTTGGGAGTGCGAAAGTGATTTTAAAGCAAGCCCAGTTGGCCAGGTTAATCGAAGATGAATTATTCTGGTTAGATATCCATCGTTACAGAAATGAGACTTCCCATACATACGATGAGTCGCTTTCGAAATTGTTGTATGAATTTTTGCCTTCTTACTATCAAGCTATGAATGAATTTTTAGGAGTAGTATCTAAACGATATCCGATAACAAAATAAACTTTATGCAATACAACGTCATTGTCATTGGCTCTGGTCCTGGTGGTTATGTAGCCGCAATCCGGTGTGCTCAACTGGGTTTCAAAACGGCCATCATTGAAAAGTATGCAACACTTGGAGGCACTTGCCTTAACGTAGGTTGTATCCCATCCAAGGCATTATTGGATTCCTCTGAGCATTTTCACAATGCTGCCCACACGTTCAAAGAACATGGCATTGATATTTCTGAACCAAAAGTCAACATCACCCAGATGATCAATCGGAAGGCAGGGGTGGTAAAGGCAAATGTGGAGGGTATAGCTTTTCTGATGAAGAAAAATAAAATTGATGTGCATACGGGTGTTGGATCTTTTGTTGATAAGAATACGATTAAGGTGACCTCGTCAGATGGAAAAACAACAACGTTAACGACAGAGAAAGTCATCATCGCGACAGGTTCAAAACCCACGCCACTCCCGTTTGCTCTTTTCGATAAAAAGAGAATCATTTCTAGTACAGAGGCATTGGAGTTAAAAGAAGTTCCGAAACATTTTATCGTTGTGGGTGGAGGTGTGATTGGTATGGAATTAGGCTCTGTATTTGCACGCATCGGTTCTAAAGTTTCAGTCGTTGAATTTTTGGACAGCCTCATCCCTACCATGGATGGTACAATGGGAAAAGAATTACAAAAGTCCACTAAGAAATTAGGTATGGACTTTTACCTCGGCCATAAAGTAACGGCTATTGAAAACAAAGGCAAAGAGGTGATCTTAAAAGCAGAACCGAAAAATGGTGGAGCAGCCATTGAACTAAAAGGTGACTATTGTTTGGTAAGTGTTGGAAGAAGACCATATACGGATGGATTGGGCTTAGATAAAGTTGGAATTGAATTGGATAAAGGTAAAATTCCGGTCGATGATCATTTGAAGACAAAAGTAGATAACATTTATGCCATTGGGGATGTTGTGCGTGGTGCTATGCTTGCGCACAAGGCAGAAGAGGAAGGAGTAATGGTGGCTGAGCAATTTGCCGGACAAAAGCCTCATATAAATTATTTATTGATACCAGGGGTTGTTTACACATGGCCTGAAGTAGCAAGTGTTGGTTATACCGAAGAGCAACTAAAAGCAGATGGTAAAGCGTATAAATCAGGAAGTTTTCCTTACAAAGCCCTTGGCCGTGCGCGAGCCAGCATGGATTTAGATGGTTTGGTAAAGATACTAGCTGATAAAAATACAGACGAAATTTTAGGTATCCATATCATTGGTGCCCGCGCTGCTGATATGATTGCCGCAGGTGTAACCGCCATGGAATTCAGAGCCTCTGCTGAAGATGTATCGCGCATGTCACACGCACACCCCACCTATATGGAAGCTGTAAAAGAGGCCTGCCTTGCAGCCACGGCAAATAGGCCAATACATATGTAGGTTTATAGTTGCTTGGTAAGTCTTGTGATCATCCAACAACGGACTGCCAGTAAAATTACTAAGGGAATTAGAAATATATTAAGCTGCTGTGGCAGAATAAACCAAAGCAGTAATAAAACTAGTTGTAATAAACCTATCGTCTTCAAATAAGGTTGAAACCAACTCGGTTTTTTCTTTTTCCAAAACCAAACTACAAGTATAAGATGAGAAGGCAATGCCCACAATAAATTGAAATTATTTGCGGCTGCTTTGTGATCGGTAGCAATCCATAGTAGTAGTAGTAACAGCCCAACAAGGCCTACAACTCCAAAAAGTAAAGTGTCAAACCAATTTGAAAGTTTTTTTCTTGTGAAGTCGTAATACGTAAGGACTACTCCAATGGCCAATATAAACCCGAACACAATCCAGGGGTGAAATAAACTGAATACGGTTGCTTCGGGTTGCGATTGATACGTGAGAATCTTTTCCTTAACCAGCGACCTTGAAACCGAATCAACAATAGTTGCGTGATCGAATGCAGACTCAATATAGTCGGGTAAGAACATGTATTCATAAGGGGCGGCTTTCTTATCCATTGGCAAGCCAAGGCAGACGTCAATTCCTAAATCGCCCCAAGGTTGTTGCTTTAAATAAAGTTCGGTGAGATCACGTATAGTATAATTAGTTTGAATGTAGGCGTCATCAAATTTCACAGAATCGCCAAAAACATGCTGCACCACATCACGGATTTTGGTTGCGCAGTTGTCATAAAAATAGTCATAGCGATAGTATTGATTTTCCGGCAGTGCATTCCACTCAAGAAACCCGAAGAGTTTCTGTTTTTGTTCTAAGCTTAAATTAAGCTCCTGTTCATGAATGGAACGGTTGTAGTAAATGTAGGAATCACGAAATTGGGTATACTGCTGAACTCCGAGCTTATAATTAAGATTTCCCCGTGCAAAGTTTAAATAGAAATTGGGCTGATTAAAATCAAACACTCCGTAGTTGTAGATCCAGTCAAAACCAAGCTTCGGATCATGGATCCTGAAAGCACTATGGCCAAAAGCAGAGTAAAGCTCACCTTGAAATGGCCCGCAGGTGATTACGCGTATTTCAGCTTTTTCAGAAAGCTTAGGCGTTTGGGCAACGCTTGAAATGGAGAATAGTAGTAGAAATGTGAAAATAATTTTTTGCATCATCGGCAAGTAAACAAACGCATTTCATTCTGCCAAACCAGATGGAATTTACCGTAATTTTGATTTCTACTTTATGAGCAGAAAACTTTCGGATAACCTTAACTATCTTTCACATCTCTCCCCAAAAAGGGCATTAAATGCCTTGCAGGTCTATTCAAGCTTTCAAGTTTCAAGTCTTACGAAAGTTGCAGCTCATCGTGGGATGCCCATTTCCATTTCTTTCGAACCCACCACATCTTGTAACCTTCGTTGTCCGGAATGCCCCAGTGGATTGCGTTCATTTACCAGGCCAACAGGAATGTTAAAAAGAGAACTATTTGAATCTACGATTGATCAGCTTGCCGATACACTTACATATCTAACCTTCTATTTTCAAGGAGAACCTTATCTTCATTCCCAGTTTTTGGAAATGGTTAACTATGCTTCACAAAAAAATATTTATACTGCCACTTCTACCAATGCTCATTATTTGAAGGATGAAATTGCCAAAGCTACTGTAGAGTCTGGCCTTGACAGATTGATTATTTCAATTGATGGAACATCTCAGGACACCTACCAATCTTATAGGGTGGGTGGAAGCCTTGACAAGGTAATAGAAGGAACCTCCACAATTTTGAAGTGGAAGAAACAATTAAAATCAAAAACACCTCATGTTATTTTTCAGTTTCTGGTTGTAAAGCAAAATGAATATCAAATTCCTGAAGTATACACTCTGGCCAGGAAGCTAGGAGTAGACGAAGTAAAGTTGAAGACCGCCCAGATTTATGATTATAAAAATGGATCAGATTTAATTCCTACAATCGAGAAATACTCACGTTACAAAAGGAAGAGTGATGGTACATATGAAATCAAGAACGAACTATTGAATCATTGCTGGAAAATGTGGCATAGTTGCGTTGTTACATGGGACGGCAAAGTGGTACCCTGTTGTTTTGATAAAGATGCGCACTATGTTTTAGGCGATCTCACGGAAAGTACATTTGCGGAAATCTGGAGAGGGAACCCTTACAATCAGTTCAGGGCTTCACTGCTGAGATCAAGAAGTGAAATAGAGATTTGCAAGAATTGTTCTG
>JANOLM010000660.1:0-9619 GCA_031419815.1 Bacteroidia bacterium | reverse complement strand
AGTCTGTCCATAAATGTCATTTGGTATACATAGTAGGCAGTATGCAGATTGCAGTAAGCAGTAGAATTGGTACAAATAAGTATGATCTACCTTAGTTTCGGACTGTTTTTGACTGCCTACTGCAATCTGCCTACTGCCAACTTATATTTTGATCGACTCTATAGACAGACACTACTTAGCTATTACTAACCCAACCATTGCGTAAACAATAGCGGGTTGATGAAATTCGATAGAACAAAAATAATATCACCAGACTAAGTGTGTAATTCTAGTTAGCGAATTGATGTCCATGTTTTTTTACTTCGTTACGCAGCCCATTTGCTTTCAGCAATTCCCTTACGGTATGCAACAGTTCAAGAGAGGCATCGATTTCTTCTTTCCGTATGGAAACACTTTCAATATTAAATCCAAAAGGAATGGATCTATCCTGACAGTATTGGATAAGATCTTTGGCAATGGCAATGGCGATCGCCACAGAACGGGCAACAGGGCTAGTACTTACTTTAAGTTCTTCTTTTATATCCTCCGGAACGTGAATGCCTAACCACTCCATAAAATGAAGTGTTTTAAGGGAACCACATACTGTAAGGGTAAAAATAATAGTGGGTAATTCCTGTTTCTTCTTCTGGCAGGCTATCACAAGGTCTATTAGTATTTGTTTTGTATATTCTACATTAAAAATACATTGCGATATAAAGTAAGAGACACCAGAATCTACCTTATCAAGAATCCTGACGTCTTCATCTTTTAAAATAGCATGCCTTTCAGGAATGGTAACAGCTCCGATTACAGAGTGGGCCTCATGTTCGCCCCAGATCTCATACGCTTCTTTGAGGCTTGTTTTAACAACAAAATCAGGTGTTGGCAATCCTACAAATATCGGATAAAACCCATGCGTCTTAAGACCCTGAAGCCATTGCGCTAATTCATCTTTGGTAAATTTTCCCGCAGGGCGATAGATTATTTTTGCAACAGCAAGACGTTGTAAATACTGACTTGCGTATTCAAAAGGATCAAGGGAATTGGTGAAAGGGAATGGTCGTTCTTCAATAGTCCTGGCCGATTCATCCTGTACATCATAAACAATCAGCGCATCTATATCCAATGCGCAAAGAGTATTGAGGGTTTTCTCAGCTATCTCTCTTACCTTTTCCGTTGCTGTTTGTGCTTTGGGTGGTGTTATTCCATAGAGTAAAACTCCTGATTCTTTTCTTTTAATCTTTGTAAAGAACATTTAGTTCGGGGTTATATAAAAAGTTAAAAATAAGAAATTATCGAATATCTTAACCAGGGTTGTCACGCTTCATCAGAGAGCTTGTCTGGTTATTGCTATTCCAGCAGGGTAAAGGTTGATTTGTGATACACATCCGCTCTGTGGAATAAGGTCATCATTTTTTATATTGCTCTCAACCAAACTTTACTAATTATGAAGACCAAGTCACCCACTGCGTTATTTATTCTGGTTGTTCTCCTGTTCGCCTGTTGTTCAGAAGAACTAAGCATGCTCACCTTCGAGATGAGGCTGGGAAGGTCTTTGGTGTAATTGATAGCGGCAGACCGCTGGGAAATCTCCAACAATAACTCTTTTCTCATCGCCATCTTCAGCCTTCTAAATTAGAATCTCGTTTTTTCAGTTCGCACGCACTTCACCGGGTTAACAGATTAATTTTAAGTGTGATCAGAAACTTTATCGTGGCAGGATTGTTGAGATGTTATGCAAACACTAGAAAACAAAACCGTTCTGATCACGGGAGGCAGCAAGGGAATTGGTTATGGCATTGCTGAAGCTTTGATTCTTCAGAACGCCAAAGTAGCCATCACCAGCCGGTCAAAGGCAGCCGCTGATGAAGCTGCCGCAAAACTAAACAAGTTTGGAAAAGGAAAAGCTATTGGGCTGGAGGCAGATGTGCGAAGTTCAGAAGCACAGCAAAAAGCCGTTGATGCTATTCTAAAAAAGTGGGGCAGTTTAGATGTACTTGTTGCCAATGCTGGTTTGGGTTACTTTGGTTCCATCGAAACAATTACGGAAGACCAATGGCTAGAAACTATCAGCACGAATTTAACAGGAGTATTTTACAGTATCAAAGCCTCAATACCAGCTTTAAAAAAATCGAAAGGATATATCATTACCATGGCCAGTCTGGCTGGCACTAATTTCTTTGCTGGTGCTTCCGCTTACAATGCAAGTAAGTTTGGACTTGTTGGATTTACGCAGGCTGTTATGCTCGACCTCAGAAACTATGGCATCAAAGTGACTACCATCATGCCCGGTTCTGTGGCAACAGAGTTTGGTGGCGCTACAGCAAAACCGGAGGACGCCTGGAAAATACAGCCTGAAGACATTGGGCAGATGGTTGTTGATTTATTAAAAATGAATCCCAGAACGCTGCCCAGTAAAATTGAAGTGAGGCCGAGTGTTGCGGGTGGAAAACTATAAAGGGAATAAAAAAGTAGACATCGGATTCAACTGACCTGAAAAGTATGGGTAGTTGTCCGGGCGGGATTATAGAGTATCAACCGCTCTGCTACCGAAGGCTCGGTGCAACAGAGGCTTCACGCTGGGTCGAGACGATCACATGAAGCCTTACTTATTGGCAGTAGTGCCACTATGCTGTCACTCTTTTCTTGGTCGTCAATTTTCGTCTCGTCTTTTGAGAGGTTAATTTTTGTTTTACTTTATGACTCTCTATAATGTCACTGATTCTTTTCTCTTCGTCCTTTGTCAACGGGCCGGCATCACCAATAAAGTCAACGTCCAATTCGTTTTTTATCGTCTTCATATGTCAATGTTTTTAAAATATTTATTCATTAGTCTTAAAGCTGCTCCAGTCTCAATAATCATTAATCGTCCACCGGCATGAAATGCACCTAATGTCTCGGTATAATGGTCTATTAGTTGAGTCTTTGAAATGAAGGATACGTTTCCTTCAAACCCCCTTTGAAATGAAAGTCTGCACGCAAATGCCACTAAATTACCTGGAACTCCAGTATAAACTTTCTCTTTCCCTTTGTTGAATGGGGAACTTTCAACTAAATGCATGTAAACATGGTCAAACTTAATTTCAAGACTTATCAGTCCTTGAATTATATTAGCGTTCTCTGAAATTGTCAGTTTATAAACTTCTCGCTCAGGTTGTTTTAACTCGAACCTCCAGTCGAAAACCCATCCATTTTTCTTCGTAACGAACCAACGATTGAAAAGTTATTTGGTGAAGGTGAGTCGTGGGTAAGAAAGCAACACGGTCTGGAATTTGATTTTGACAAAACCGATGATTTATTTGAACATTTCGTTGATGGCATTAAGCAGGTTAACATAGTAGGGCATGAACTTTTGCTTGGCAAAATTTTCAATGACATTGGCTTCAATAGAATAAAAGATGAGTTGTTTAAAAAACTGGTACTGGCCAGACTATGCTATCCTGGCAGTAAACTAAAGACAACCGATCACCTGCGCAGATATGAAGGATATGAAACCGATGAGGATAAGATTTATAGATATCTGGATAAACTTCATCACACACAAAAGAGGGCCGTCCAGCAGATCAGTTACGAACATACTTTAAAGATATTGGATAATAAGATCAACATTGTTTTCTACGATGTAACGACCCTGTACTTTGAAATTGAGCAAGAAGATAAACTGCGCAAAACGGGTTACTCCAAAGATGGCAAGCATCACTGTCCGCAAATTGTTTTAGGGTTACTGGTTAGCACGGATGGCTATCCATTGGCATATGAGATTTACGAAGGCAATAAGTTTGAAGGCGACACTATGCTCCCTGTGGTCAACCTTTTTAAACGCAAGTATAAACTTCAAAACCTGGTGATCGTAGCGGATGCTGGATTGTTATCGAACAAAAATATGGAAGCCTTACGACAGAACCGATGCCAGTACATTTTAGGCGCGCGAATAAAAAATGAATCGAATGCAGTAAAAAATAAAATTCTGTCATTAAAATTAAAAAATGGAGAAAGCGACATCATTCAAAAAGATGAACAAAACAAAATAGTGGTCAGCTACTCAGATAGCAGGGCCAAGAAAGATGATCACAACCGGCAAAGGGGCATACTGAAATTGGAAAAACTGATCAGCACAAAAAGGGTATTGGTTTTCGCAAACTGATCCAAGAACATTTGAAGGTTATGGCGTGAGGTCAACTTGACCGATACCCGCCATACATCCTCCAATTCAAAGTCTGACAACAAGCTATGCACACGCAACGGGTGGATCAGGTGTTCATGTTTATCAATCTTAGTGTTGGGGTATAGCAGATTAGCCATTTGAAACTTTGAACTGAAAAGTAAACCTAGTCAAAAGAGCAGGTATTAACTCTTTACAAGTTCCGTAATCTTTTTTAACACCACCTTAAAAGTAGTCCCCTTATCAACTTCGCTTTCTGCTGATATAGAACCTCCCATCGCCTCTACTTGTGTTTTTGTAATAAACAGGCCAACTCCTTTGGCTTCAACGTGACTATGAAATGTTTTATTTAATCCAAATAGTTTATTTCCATGTTTCTTTAAATCTATGCCAAGGCCGTTATCTCGCACCGTCAGTATTACCTGGCTGTTAATTATTTCTGTCTGAAAATGAATCCCCGGAGTACGGTCGGGTGATCTATATTTAATGGCATTTGAAAAGAGATTAAGCATAATGCTCTCCAGGTAAGATCGGGGATATTCGATGTTTACGGTTTTGGAAAAATCGCTGGTAACAATGGCTCTGGTTTCCATTACATGGCCCGCCAATGTCTCGCTTGTCTTGCTAAAAATTTCTTCAAAGGTTAATAATTCAGATTCCTTACTTATGTCTTCCTGAATTTTAAGCGCTTCTGTTAGTTCGTTTAAAGTGGAGGTAAGATGATGTATCACCGTTTCAAATTTGTCAAACAGCATTTCTTTGTCTTCACTACTTGTACTTTCTTTATAGAAATGCAACAATGAGTTAAGGTTGCTAACTGGCGATCTCAAATTGTGCGATGCTATATGAGAAAAGTTTAATAGCTTATTATTTTGTTTTTGGAGATGATTGGCAAGTATCTCTAATTCAGATTTGGCCTTTTCAATTACTTTCACAAAGGCAAGTTCCTTGTTCGCAATAATTAATTCTGCTGCCCGTTTTCCTTTCTCTTCATTTTGAAAGGCAAGTTCCTTGTTGGCAATAATTAATTCTGCTGCGCGCTTTTCTTTCTCTTCATTTTGAAAGACAAGTTCTTTATTGGCAATGATTAGTTCTGCTGCCCGCTTTTCTTTCTCATCGTTTTGAAAGACAAGTTCTGTGTTGGCAATGCTTAACTCTGCCGCTCGTTTTTCTTTTTCTTTATTTTGATAGGCAAGTTCTTTGTTAGCGATGATCAACTCTTCCGCCCGCTTTTCCTTCTCATCGTTTTGAAAGGCAAGTTCTATGTTGGCAATGCCTAACTCTGCCGCACGCTTTTCTTTCTCTTTGTTTTGATACGCAAGTTCCTTGTTCGCAATAATTAGCTCAGCAGCCCTTTTTTCTTTTTCATCATTTTGAAAGATAAGTTCTTTGTTTGCAATGATTAACTCGGCTGCCCGCTTTTCCTTCTCATCGTTTTGAAAGACAAGTTCTGTGTTAGCAACAATTAACTCGGCTGCCCGTTTTTCCTTTTCATCATTTTGAAAGATAAGTTCTTTGTTAGCAATGATTAATTCTGCTGCCCGCTTTTCTTTTTCATCGTTTTGAAAGACAAGTTCTGTGTTAGCAATGTTTAACTCTGCTGCCCGTTTTTCCTTCTCATGGTTTTGAAAGACAAGCTCTGTGTTGGCAATGCTTAACTCTGCTGCCCGCTTTTCCTTCTCATTGTTTTGATAGGCAAGTTCCTGGTTAGCAATGATTAGCTCTTCTGCCCGCTTTTCCTTCTCATCATTTTGAAAGGCAAGCTCTATGTTAGCAATACCTAATTCTGCTGCCCGTTTTTCTTTCTCTTTATTTTGATAGGCAAGTTCTTTGTTAGCAACAATTAACTCTTCCGCCTGTTTCTCCTTCTCTTCAGCACGTTTTTCTTTCTCATCGTTTTGGAAGACAAGTTCTTTGTTAGCAATGATCAATTCTGCCGCCCGCTTTTCTTTCTCATCATTTTGAAAGGCAAGTTCTATGTTGGCAATACCTAACTCAGCTGCCCGCTTTTCTTTCTCTTTGTTTTGATACGCAAGTTCTTTGTTGGCAATGCTTAGCTCTGCTGCACGTTTCCCTTTCTCATCATCTTGAAAAATAAGTTCCTTGTTGGCAATGCTTAGTTCCGCGGCACGTTTCCCTTTCTCTTTGCCCTGAAAGACAAGTTCCTTGTTGGCAATGCTTAGCTCTGCCGCCCGCTTCCCTTTTTCTTCGTCTTGAAAGACAAGTTCTTTGTTGGCAATGCTTAGCTCTGCCGCTCGTTTTCCTTTCTCTTCTTTTTGAAAGACAAGTTCTTTGTTAGCAATGATTAATTCGGCTGCTCGTTTTTCTTTTTCTTCGTCTTGAAAAACAAGTTCTTTGTTGGCAATACCTAACTCAGCCGCTCTCTTTTCTTTCTCATCGTTTTGAAAGACAAGTTCTTTGTTTGCTATGACTAGCTCTTCTGCCCGTTTTTCACGTTCATCATTTTGAAAGACAAGTTCTTTGTTGGCAATTCTTAACTCTGCCGCCCGCTTTTCCTTCTCTTTATCCTGAGAGACTAGCTCTTTATTGGCAATACTTAACTCTGCTGCCCGTTTTCCCTTCTCTTCGTCTTGAAAGACAAGCTCTTTATTGGCAATGCTTAACTCTACTACTCGCTTTTCCTTCTCTTCCGTTTGAAAGGCAAGTTCTTTTAGCGCAATAGTTAACTCTGCTGCCAGTTTTTCTTTCTCTTCCTTTTGGGAGGCAAGTTCTTTGCTAGCACTGATGTGTTCATGTGTTTTTTTCCTCTTGTCCATACGCTGTCTCCACAAAGTTGTTTTGTTCTTAAAATCACGTTTTACAAGTTTATATATGAATTGCGTTTAAATCTGAATGCGAAATAACACGATTTTGTAACGGCTTGCGCGTTGCTATCTTTAGGCTAATGTGTTCTGCGCTCTATTGTCTAGCCCTAAGTGCTGTGCTGAGATTTCCTCGGTGGGTGTGGGAAGAGAACTGAATCAGCCTAATCTATTAAAGCTAATCTTTATATTAATGGAATAGAGATGATTTTTGCTAATTGTCGGTGAACGGATCTTTATGAAAGCTGATTGGCACGCTGGAGGGTACAGTTTGTACATTAGATAAGCTGCAGTTCACCGATGCAATGCCTACTAGTTCAGCCCGAAAACTAAAAAACCCTAAGACTGCAGAGTCTTTTTTTTGTAAATGTGAGCAGGTAAGCAAATAACCCTGAAAGTGAGTATACGGAGAAAATTTATTATCTATATTTAGGCCACTACCCTTTCTGCCTATGAACCGTCTCAGCTTCATCACAAAAGTCGGCATCTCGGCAACCCTCTCTCTCTTATTCAAAACGCTTTCAATCATTTATCATTTCTAAAACTTAACCAGTATGAAATTAAAAGTTATACTATTCATTCTAGCATTTTATTTGGTCTGCATACCAGGCATGACTCAGTCTAAAGTAAAAGTCAAAAATCCTCCCGGTCTTGGCGTAATACAACAGAGCGATTTGAAGAAGCAACTTTATGAATTAGCAGATCCGAAATTTAATGGGCGTTCTGCAGGCACGCTTGACGAATTGAAAGCTGCTGCGTGGTTTGCCGAAGAGATGCGCGCTGCAGGTCTAACACCTGCGGGAGATGATGGCACTTACTTTCAATTTTTTTCTCTCTGGCGAAATAAAATTTCACCCACCAGCTCTATCACCATTGGTTCCCGAAAGATTGCCCTGTGGAAAGATGTCTTGATTGCTCAGACCGCTCCGGCTTTGGTGAACGCACCTCTACTCTACCTCGGGGACGCCAATAAAATAGATCTCGAAAAAACTGATGTGCGTGGAAAAGTTGTGGCGCTACAGGTGGTACCTGATGGCATCGACATCAATACCTCCTTACCCGAATGGCGCTATAGCCGGCAGGTGATGGTTAAGTATGGCAATGGCCTTCTTGCCAAAGGAGCGGTAGGCATTATCTTCATTTGCGATGACTATGCCGAACATAGCTGGCTTTACATGAAGGAGAATTTTATTCGCGGCACGTATGACATTGAAGGTGGTCCCAATGCGGTGGTGAGTGAGAAGCCTCCGGTGATCTGGTTGCATCAAGACTCAGCAGAATGGATCAAGACGGAAGGCTTAACTACAAATCTTTCCATCGGGATTGAAAGCTTTACGTATCCCTCTGTGAATATTATAGGTATAGCGGAAGGCAAAGACCCCGTGCTATCAAAAGAATATGTGGTGCTAAGCGGCCATCCGGATGCACACGGGATACGGAACGTAATGGGCACTGACTCCATCTATCATGGAGCGGATGATAACGGAACAGTTAACGTAGCCATGCTCGCCACCGCCAAAGCGCTGAAGAAGTTTCCGGGCAAACGATCGGCACTTGTTGTTATTCATGGTGCAGAAGAGCGAGGGCTGTTAGGTTCACGCTGGTTTGTTTCGCACCCTACCGTGCCACTTTCTTCCATAGCAGCGGTGCTGAATGGCGATATGATTGGCCGCAACGCGCCAGACAGCGCAGCGCTGTTGGGTTCACAAGCTCCCCATAAAAACTCTTCTGATTTAGTGAACATGGCCATGGAGGCCAACGCGGAAGGACCGCAGTTTAAACTCGACACGCTATGGGATAAGCCTACCCACCAAGAAGGCTGGTACTTTCGCAGTGATCATTTGCCGTATGCACGATTGGGCATTCCTGCTTTGATGTACACTACGTTGTTGCATCCGGATTATCACACTCCGCAAGACAATGCGCAGAACATCAACTATGAAAAGTTATGGAAGATGACCCACTGGATTTATCGCACTGCCTGGAAGGTGGCCAACTCAGATAAACGGCCGGCACTTGAGCCTGAATTTAAGTTGGAGCGGTGACACTACAGGTATGTTTGTCTTGTTACTAAATTTAGCTATGAAGACCATAAAGTCTGCCCTTTTGGGGTCAAAATCGATTATTGACAAAAACCCGGATGCATTACTGTTTCAATTAAAGGAGATTCTCAATGCACATCGCGAGCTGATCATTAACCGATTAATCAATTTGCATACCTACCTGGATTATAGATTCAGCCTAAGGCCGGATAAACAGCTGTTGGCAACCGTTAAGGATAAGCTGTTGGATTTGAAGAAATCAAATGTTGATCTTAAAGAATACGATGGAATAGTTCAGATGGCGGAGATAACGGTGTAAACTGCGCACCTAATAACCCTTGTCCATCGCTTTGAATGGTTTCATTATATGTTTAAAACAACAAAAATCTTAATAGTATTTCTAACCCTTTTAAGCTCTTGTGGCATCATAGAGGAGCAATCACAATCATTAGATTTCGGTCCTGAGACAAAAATTGTAATAGATAAATATAAAGTGCAATACGGTTTCAAGGAAATCAAAGTGGTAATTCTAACTGAAAATCCTAAGTTTTCTAGCCACTTAATAATTGATTGCGTCAACTCAAAGGAGTTTCCATTAGATTATCAGCAGCGAA
>JANOLM010000659.1:0-1674 GCA_031419815.1 Bacteroidia bacterium | reverse complement strand
TGATCGTTCTTGACTGTGGGCTGACCGAAGACTTGAAATGGGGTTGTCCTTGTTACACCTCTCAGAAACGTAACATCGTTTTAATGCATGTATTTAAAGAATACTGTGCGCTTTTATTTTTCAAAGGTGCCTTGTTGAAAGATGCCAAAGGTATTCTCATTCAACAAACGAAGAATGTGCAGGCAGCGCGCCAGATTCGGTTCACCAGTGATCGCGAAATAGTGAAAATGAAACCCATGGTGAAAGCCTATATTCATGAAGCTATTGAAGTGGAGAAAGCCGGTTTGAAAGTCGATTTAAAAAAGACTAAGGAATTCACCATTACGGAAGAATTTCAAAATAAGTTAGATGAAAACCGGGCCTTGAAAACTGCTTTTAAAGCATTGACACCAGGACGTCAAAGAGGATACCTTCTTTACTTTTCTGCGCCTAAACAATCCAAAACTCGCGTGTCTCGGATTGAAAAGTGTATGAAGCAAATTCTCAGGGGAAAGGGATTAAATGATGAATAATTTCCTGCCATTGCACAACTCATCGATCATTCAGTGCCCAGTTATATTCATAGAAACCAACAGTGTAAGTAGTTGGAATTTTTTCTTTCCGGAATTGATTGATCCAGTCTATTAAGGTTTTGCCATCGGCTGCAAAATCGCCTTTGTACCAATCAAAAATTTTGGAAAGTTCTATTTTCTTTTTATCGTCATAAACTTTAATCCATCCTTTATTATTTAGAGCAAGAGTAGTCCGCTCAGTTAGTTGTTGCTCCAATTTGTCTGGTTGAAAAGCAAAGCTGGGTAGGGGAGGGCAACTTTTGGCAGCACAGGCTAAAGCAAAGTGAAAGCGCGCGTCTTTATACGGCAATAATAATTTCTTGATCTCCAAAACGTTCAATGTCAATTCTTCACCAGCTACAGTATGGCGCACCTTGTCAAAAAAACCGCTATCATCCAAGGGTGATTTTAAGGGGTAATGTTTCGCCACCCAATAAATGACAATGATGTTGTATGCGTTGATGTAGAAGGCCTTTTTTGAATTGTCATCCAGGCCGTCTAGTTTGGCTTCTCCAATTTGTTTGTACAGGATTCCGATTTCTCCAATGTTTTGTTTGATTTTGGAATACGTTACCGCGCCATTGAATACATATTTTTTAAAAAAGACATCTGAGGCTGCTATAAATGGCTTTACGTCATCAGCTTGGGCGAACAGACTCTGGAGTATTAAAACCATCACAATAAACTTACCGTATTTCATTTTCTAATTGATTTTTGATTAGCGCAATTGCTATACCTAAAAAAGTCGTTTTATTTGTATATGCATTACAAAGCAAAATCTTATTGGTAACTTGTTTTGTCAATTGACGGACAATACGAGTAAATTAAGATCTTGACTTTTGATCCTGCCCTTACCTCAGCTAAAAACTTAATGAAGCATATCGTTATTATTGGAAATGGAATTAGCGGTATAACAGCCGCCCGTCATATTAGAAAGCGGAGCGATCATAAAATTACGGTCATTTCCTCCGAGACAGATCATTTCTTTTCGCGCACAGCACTCATGTATATTTATATGGGTCACATGAAGTATGAAAACATAAAGCCGTATGAAGATTGGTTTTGGAAAAAGAACAAAATTGACCTGGTGCGGGATCATGTTGAGAAGGTTGAAACAAATTCA
>JANOLM010000658.1:0-3253 GCA_031419815.1 Bacteroidia bacterium | reverse complement strand
AAAATGAAGCTAAACAGCCATCATTTTATTCTATACAATTTTGATAACCTCCCTGATTTATTCAAACCTGTTGTTGATGTTGTAAGGGATATCCGCAACCCAGACGGTTCATTAAATATTGGAAACATGATCCCGATGTCGTACCACACTTTTGTGATGGGAACACAAACATCTTATCTGGATTACCGCTTTCCAGAAGGTGTGGCTATTTCTTTCCCGGCAGGCGCAACAGCCGACTTTAACTCACACAACATAAACAAACAAACCAATACAATAACCGGTAAGGTATATGTAAACCTGCATACAACCGCAGCAACAAATGTGAAAAAGGTAGCGCAGTCATTGAACCTGGCCAATCAAAACCTTAACCTGGCAGCCCGACAGCGAACAACAGTTGCTAAGTCTTTTCAGTTTGACAAAAAAATATCGATTATTTCACTCACTTCACACACTCACCAGTTGGCAGAAAAATTTGTGATTAAGATTAATGGCGGGCCACGCCATGGAGAAATTGTGTATATCAATGCGGACTGGCGTCATCCTAATTTTATAACGTTTGACCCTGTCATTACTCTGAATGCCGGTGAAGGCCTTACTTCAGAAATAACTTATAACAACACAAAAGATAAAGTTGTAAAGTTTGGATTGACTAGTGAAGATGAGATGGGAATAATATTTGGATACTTTTATGAAGAGTAGTTGTCACTGTCAGAAGGATATACCAATGTTCAAATTTTAAAAGATTTAGATGGTAAGGATAGAATTGTGATGGCAACATTGAATAGCTGATATAGGAAATTGAGAGAAGTTTTGAAGGTGAAAGATTGAAGATTGTTTCGTACGGACACGAACCAAGGATGGGCTTTTTTCTCACCAGAGTCTCCTTTCGGGCTCTGGTGTTTTGATTTCTCATCATCCTGCGACAGAGACACTGAGAAAGGAGAGGATAGAACTGCAACAGAAACTCTTGTTGCCTAAACTTCTTCTCCAACCCAAAAGGGTAAAACGCTTTCAAGTTGAACAATCCCGTTATTTTCGGTGCGTAAAGATATACCTGCTCCAGAAATAGAAGAAAACTTTATGGCGCTTGGATAAACATAAAGCTGTACATCCCATTCGTACCATTTTCTAAATTTTGTATCTCTGGCGAAAGACCATCGCTTGCCTTCGAAGAATAGTTCACAATCTAAGTCGGTGATTTGAAGTCTTTCAAAATCAACCCATGAATTTGCCAGCACGTTAACTGCCTTTTGGTGACTTGACTTTAAGAATTCAATGATATTCGTAATTATTTCATGTTCGTCCTTAAACGAAACAAATTGAATGGGCGCCTGGTGATGTAAAATTTGTGTTAGTGCTTGAATACTTTCTGCTGGTGTCAGCACTACATCTATTTTAATTCCCCATCCTAATACTTTTTCCAGACTGGCATGTGTTACAATCACAGTTGGGCTCCACTCCAGCAGTTCTTGCACTTTTTCAAATGGAATAGCTTCGGTGTGTAGAATCAGTAAAGCTGGCTCTTGATTTTCTTTTACAAAGTGGTGGGATGACATTAATTTATAGATTGTTCTATATCCCTTTTAACGAGCTATTCAAAAGCGTAGCAAATAAATTCTGGCTCATCTTTGGAAATAAATCTGGATTAATTTCTTCACCATCATCCGTAAAGTATGCCATAACTATTTCTCGAAAAAACAAACAGACCCTCCCACCCAGGTTTTGTCTTTGTTGTATTTCACTCCAATCATTTCACCACGGCTCAACCTGGCCAGATTAGTAACAGGTACTGGTCTTGCCGTTCCCTCCTCCCACAAAAATAGCATGCGAATCTCCGCTTTGACCTTTCCATCAGGTGCCTGGATGACAGGTTCGTATTGAACCTTTCGTTGCAACAAATAATCATGACGTTGGTCAGCCGGAATGTTATCGATATCTCTTTGTGTAACGTGAAAAAAAACACCGCTTCCAGAAAAAGAAAATAAAGGTTTCAATACATAATTTTCAAGATCAGGGGGAAACCGAACATAATCAGAAAGGAATTTACATTCGGGTATAAACTCACTTTTTATAAACGGCATTGTGTATTTGCTGATTCGGAAAAACCAATTCGGGTGGCCAGCCCATTCTACATCAACATCTTCCGTAAGATTAAATGAAAAAACTGAACCTGTTTGCTTAACCAATTCGTCAAAAATGACACGATTATAAATCCTTTGAATGTGAATTTTTTTGCCTTCTTTTTTATAGAAAAGCTTCTTTCCCTCCCGGATAATATCCCCGATGTGAACCGGTGTAATACCGGTGATTTTTTGCGTGACCAAAAAGTCAATGGCCGTATTTTGTTTATAGGGATCAATTTCAAGCAATACCACATTTTCCGGATCGTGGCCATTTAAAAGGGCTTGCTTCAATTTTTTTTGATATTGCTCACTGCTTAGGCCAAAGTGTTGTTCAAAATCCGTGGGTATTGAAAAATGCTCCTGGAATTTTGTCGCCAGGAAATCCTGCCAGCCAAACAACGATGGGAAGCCCTGCATTTCAATTAGCTGCGGCTGGAGTTCATCATTTTTATCTTTTACAATAGCAAAGTCAAGAGCCAGGAAAAGTGTATGATCAGTTTCATTTGGTACGACTAGCTTTTTTGGAATCGCCCTTTCTGTTATCTTTTTAAAATCAGCGCGAACAATAAAGTCGACAATCCCATTGGAGGCTTTGAATAGTTTTTTCTTGAAAGCCGTGTCAATAAAAAGTGGACTCTCGGCCACGCGAAAGGTGATCTTGTGGTGAAAGGATTGATCAAGGTCAGCCAAAAAAAGGAGATACTTCTCTTCCGAAAATTGAGAATTATACTGATGACGAACTGAAGAAATCATACTACTTAGCTTAAGACTTAGGCAACATAGCTTTTGATTTCATACCTTATAAATCAACGACTAATACATCATTCTCGTAAGCCCTGCCTACCGGCAGGCAGGTACGTACCACTAAATACCTCTATTGAGCGGCAACCAAAGAGGCTGCTCTCAAAAAATTGGGAACGATGGTATTGTAGGTCAGTTTTATTTTTTCGCGCTCGTTAAGATACTGCAACATCTGAAAATACTTTTTCTCACCGTGTTTCTCTACTACGATTCTCTTTTTTTCATCGAGGAGCAAATATTTATGCATACCATCTGAGTCTACTTCGGCATGAAATTGCATTCCAACAATAGCCTCATTAAATCGAATGGCCATCACCGCCCGTTCTAAA
>JANOLM010000657.1:0-2870 GCA_031419815.1 Bacteroidia bacterium | reverse complement strand
TTGCGCATTTCCAATTACCATGGCATCGGTATTGCTGATCAGGCCATCTTTGTTACGGTCTTCGTACATAGCGTTGCCAGTAGCCGTGTTAACTCCTAAATAATTTAATCCCCAGAAGGAGCCAAGTGGTTCGCCTGCCTTAATAATGTTTGTGCGATCTATACCTTCACCGCTATATCCACGAAACAAAGGAATAGAGTCAGCAAGGAATAAAACTTTATTAAGATTTTTAGATATGTTAAGTGTTGTTGACCACCGGAGTGCTTTGTCAATGTTTATGGATGTCAGGCTAAGTTCTATACCTTTATTTTCCATCTCTCCAATATTATCTAATATCCCACCAAAACCTGTTGTTAGCGCATAAGGTCGTACCAATAATATGTCGGAGGTTTTGTTATAATAAACATTCACAGTAGATTGGATCCGTCCTTCCCACAATCCTATGTCCACTCCTAAATTGAATTCTTGTGTGGTCTCCCATTTTAGGTCTGGATTGGATACACTGTTAGGAACTACTCCTGAACTGCCACTATAAGTGGCGGGGGTCCAAAGTCCTAAAAATCCAAATGAGCCAATTCTTTCATTACCTGAAAGCCCAAAACTGGAGCGTAATTTGAGGTCATTTATAAATTCAAAATGAAAGAACTTCTCTTGAGAAATCCTCCAAGCTGCAGAGATTGCAGGGAAATAACTAAAACGGTTGTTAGCGCCAAAATTAGAAGAGCCATCTGCTCTAAAGCCGGTCGTTACTAGAAAACGTTCATCAAAATCGTATCTGACTTCACTAAAAAATGACAGAATACTGTGAGCTGGTTCTTTAAAAGAACTCCCATTGTCCACTATTCCTGCAGATTGAATGTAAGTGAAATCATCGCTAGGAAAAAGTCTCCCCTGTAAGTTGCCACCAGAGATGAAGCTTTGATAAAGTTCTGAACCAGCTACCGCATTAAGTTGATGTTTTACATTTATAATCTTATTATAAGTTAAGGTTAAAAATGTGTTAACATTGGAAACTGTTGTAGCACTAAAGACACCGTAGCCTTGACCTCCTACACTTGGCAGAAAACCACCAATTGCGGTTTGAGATGATTCATATTGATCTTCTGTTACATTATTGTAATCCAAACTCGATTGGGCTTTCAGTTTTAAGTTTGGATTGAATTGGTAAGTAGCATTTATATTTCCTAGAGCTTTCACGGTAATGGTATTAAAGCGTGGCAATAATGCCTGGGCTACCGGATTAAAATTTGGAAAACTCGCGTACAGTGGTGACGCTGGCCCCACTAAATTACCTTGCTCATCAATGGGAGTGTAATACGGCAAACTTTTGACCGCGCCTGAGTAAACACCATCCAAAAAATTATCACCCTTTACCCTTTTATTCAAGGCTCTCGAAAGGGTCATGTTAGTGGAAAGGGAAAGTTTTTCGGTAAGCTTTTGATCGAGGTTGATGGTGAGGCTTCCTCGCTGGAATTTATTATTGAGTTGAACTCCTTCTTCCTCGCGAAAACTTCCGCTGATGTAATACTTGGTATTATCGTCACCCCCGGTTGCAGAAAGCTGGTATTGCTGCATGATTCCCGTTCGCAGTACTTCATCTTGCCAGTTGGTGTTAATAGCATCCGTTACTCCGGAAATCAGTCCAAATGCATCTGGATTTTGTTTGGCATTTGTGACAGCTTCCCGTTGTAATTCAAGTAATTGTGTTGCATCCATCAACTCTAACTTTTTGACCACGTCCACGATTCCGCGCTGAACGTCAAAGGAAATTTTTGCTTTAGCATTTTTTCCTCGCTTCGTAGTGACTATGACAACTCCATTTGATGCCCTTGATCCATATACTGCTTTAGCCGAAGCATCTGAGAGAATGGTGTAGCTTTCAATGTCGTTGGGATTGATCAAGGATAACGCGTTATCATTTTGCCCACCAAAACTGCGGGAAGATAAGCCACCTGTTTCTACTGGTATCCCATCAATAATATACAAGGGAGTGTTCCCTGCGCTGATGGAAGTAACACCTCTTATCCTCACAGAAACTCCACCACCAGGTGTGCCCGATGATTGCGTGACCTGGACCCCTGGTGCCTGGCCTTGCAAAGCTTGATCAAGTCCGTTGAATGCAATACCTTTTAACTTATCAGCATTAATGGTTGTGACAGCACCGGTAATATCTTTTTTTTCCACTGAAGAATACCCAACTATTACAATTTCGCTTAACTCTTTTACTTCTTCTTCCAGAGCGATGGAAATATTTGTTTGACCTGTATAAGGCAATTCCTGTGATTTATAACCTATAAATGAGAAGAGTAATATAGAGCCTTGTGGTACATCAATCGAAAACTGTCCCCCAATATCGGTGATGGTTCCCTGAGAAGTGCCTTTTATGACAACGTTTACTCCCGGCAGTCCACTCTGATCGGCAATAGAAGTTACTTTGCCCGTGAGGCGTTGAATCTGAGCCGCTGCAAAGGTGTTGACTAAAACTAAAACAAACAGAAGAAATCTTTGCATGAACAGAAAAATAGATCAGTTACTCTTAAAATTAAAGATTAAATAGTAAAGATCAAGTTGTAGTTTGCCTTTGATAAATAATTTTTGCCTGGCTTCCGCATAAATAAACTCCCCTAACTAATTCTACTTTGTTAAGTTACTTCAAAGCCCTGAAAGGGCGGGATCACATAACGCAGGGTACAGCCCTGCGTTATGAAGTGGTCTACAAATCAAAGCCCTGAAAGGGCGTAATCATATTCCGCCCTTTCAGGGCTATGTTTCTGAAGTTAACAAAGTAAAATTAAAATCTCTTTGCTAATACAAAAACCCGAATAGCCAGAGCGGTATTCTATTTTGATAAGCTGTTTCAATGCCATCTA
>JANOLM010000656.1:0-3850 GCA_031419815.1 Bacteroidia bacterium | reverse complement strand
AGACCTTGGAATTGGTAGTGTAATTATGTTTAATCGGACAGGTATGTCAGACGAAAGATATTTAGACAAACTTGATAAATATTTTATAAGTGAAAAATAGCCAGCAGGTAACAAAGTGTATAAAACATAGCGCTGGTTCGGTGTTGCATTGTAGTTTTGGTTTCTTAATTTCGTTCGGTGTCGTGGGACAGGACGCGCTTCGAAAACCCAGCCACGTTTCATACACAAACGTTAGCGGCAATGCCCTCGGACGACAAAAATCCCCGAAATTTTAGTAAATTTGACACATGAGACAATCAGTTGATATAGAGACCAAATTGCAAGAGTTAAAGCCTGTTTTGTTTAACAAATTTCACGTAAGCAGAATTGGCTACTTCGGTTCATTTGCGACTGGTGGACAAACGGACAAAAGCGACCTTGACTTATTAGTTGAATTTTCCCAACCAATCGGATGGGAGTTTTTTACGCTCGAAAAGTTTCTTGAAAAAGAATTCGGACTGAGTATTGACTTGGTGACCAAAGACGCGTTAAAAGAGAGAATCAAAAGACCAATTTTAAACCAAGTTAAATACGTTTGAAACCTAACGAGCGGGACAACATCCTATACCTTGAAGACATCATTTTAGCGATGGACCGAATCCAAGAATATATTTCAGGGCTGGACTTCGTGAATTTCAAAAGAGACTATAAGACGGTAGACGCGGTAATCCGAAATTTTGAAGTTATTGGAGAAGCAAGTAAAAACTTATCCAAAGACATCAAAGACAACTATTCAAATGTACCATGGGAAGAAATGTACAGACTTAGGAATAGAATATCACATGAGTATTTCGGGATTGACTATGAAATAATCTGGGACATCATTTCAAAACATTTACCAAACAACTATAAGGACATCAATGTAATTCTTTACAACGAACGACACAGGGAATGAGGGCACAGGCGGCAACAAAATGTTTGTGCCAGGCGGGGGTTCGGTGTCCTCATAAACATTGTTATCTTTAAAAAGTTTTGTGTCGGGGGACACTTTACAACTGGTCGGTCTTGGCATTCCGCTTCGCTTCATTTTTAAGCCCTCCTATTCCCCGCCACTGCAGAAACACAAACGATAACGGATAACTATTCACGGACAACAGATTATATTCGCAAAAAAAATTCACATGCTTTCGAAACACAATCCCACTGAAATGCAATCCTGGCAGCGGCTAACGATGCATTATCTTTCCATGCAGGCCGTTACTCTCAATGAATTATTTCAAGAAGACCCTCAGCGATTTGAAAATTTCCACACAAAGTTTGAGGGCATCCTTATCGATTACTCAAAAAATATCATCACTCAGGAAACACTGGAATTATTAAAATCACTTACGGAAGAGTGTGAATTAAAAGAGGCCATCCACTCCATGTTCAATGGAGAAAGAATCAATGAAACGGAAAGCCGCAATGTTCTCCACTACGCACTTCGCAACAGGTCCAACAAACCTGTAGTAGTGGATGGACTAGACGTGATGCCCGAAGTAAATAAGGTGTTGGATCAGATGAAGAAATTCTCGCAAGATCTTTTGAACGGTCAGTGGAAAGGTTATTCTGGTAAAGTGATAACCGATGTTGTTAACATTGGTATTGGAGGATCTGATCTTGGCCCGTACATGGTCACTGAAGCTCTTAAGCCATATCATAAAAATATAAAACCACATTTTGTTTCCAATGTAGATGGAACGCACATTGCTGAGACACTGAAACAAGTAAATCCTGAGACTACAATTTTTATCATCGCTTCCAAAACATTTAGTACCCAGGAGACCATGACCAATGCTGAATCAGCAAAGAGATGGTTTCTAGAAAAAACGGACGGCAAAGGAGATGTCGCAAAACATTTTGTGGCCGTGTCAACAAACTCAAAAGCGGTAACAGCGTTTGGCATTGCCGGGGAGAATATGTTTGTTTTTTGGGATTGGGTAGGTGGCCGTTATTCATTGTGGTCCTCTATCGGTTTATCTATCTCTTGTACCATCGGTTTTGACAACTTTGTCCAGTTGCTCGAAGGCGCTCATACCATGGACAATCATTTCAAGAGTGAGCCTTTTGAAAAAAACATTCCTGTGATTTTAGCGATGCTTGGAATATGGTACGGTAATTTTTTTGATGCTGCATCTGAAGCTATCCTTCCTTACGATCAATACATGCACCGCTTTGCGGCTTACTTCCAGCAAGGCAACATGGAAAGTAATGGAAAATCGGTGGATCGAGATGGTCAGCCCGTGTTGTATCAAACGGGGCCAGTTATTTGGGGCGAACCGGGAACAAACGGCCAGCACGCTTTTTATCAATTGATCCATCAGGGAACAAGGATGATTCCCTGTGATTTTATTGCACCGGCCGTCAGCCACAATCAAATAGGTGATCACCATCAAAAACTGCTCTCAAATTATTTTGCGCAAACCGAAGCACTGATGATGGGGAAGACCAAAGAAGAGGTAGATGATGAACTTACCAAAGCAGGAATGAGTAGGGAACAAATTGAAATCCACAAACCTTTTAGGGTGTTTGCGGGTAACAAGCCGACTAATTCCATACTATTTAAAATGCTTACTCCCCGAACCCTGGGCAGTCTCATTGCAATGTATGAGCACAAAATTTTTGTACAAGGAGTGATTTGGAACATCTATAGTTTCGATCAGTGGGGCGTTGAACTTGGAAAAGTTTTAGCCAAAAAAATTCTTCCAGAACTTGAAAGTGACACCGATATAACTTCACATGACTCGTCCACAAATGGCCTGATTAACTATTTCAAACGATTGAAAAGAGGTTAAGAATAGGAAGTGTTGCAAAGTAGGTTTGAAGCCTTATTTTTGGTGCTTCTAACCTGCTAAATGGACAATAAAATTTCGAAAGTTGGCGTATTCACATCAGGTGGAGATGCACCTGGAATGAACGCAGCTATAAGGGCCACTGTTCGGGCGGCTACCTATTACGATAAAGAAGTATATGGGATCATGCGTGGCTATGAGGGCATGATCGACAATGAGATCGTTAAACTTGGCGCACGCTCTGTTGGTAATATCCTTCAGCGAGGTGGCACGATTCTAAAAACAGCCCGCAGCGAAATGTTCCGCACAAAAGAGGGACGCGAAAAGGCTTATCAGAATTTAAAAAAGAGTGGTATTGATGCGCTCGTTGCCATTGGTGGCGATGGTACTTTCACAGGCCTTCATAAATTCAATGAAGAGTTTAATATACCTTCCATTTGCATTCCTGGTACAATTGATAATGACTTGGCAGGTACCGATTATACCATTGGCTTTGATACGGCAACCAATACAGCCGTAGAAGCAATCGATCGGATTCGCGATACTGCGCTCTCTCACAACCGTCTTTTCTTTATTGAAGTAATGGGTCGCAACAGCGGCTACATCGCCATTAACAGTGGTATTGCCGGAGGAGCTGTGGCAATCATTATTCCTGAAGAAATTACATCATTTGACGAACTCTATACTTTGCTTGAAGAGGGAGGCAAAACCAATAAGAAATCTAGCCTTGTTGTAGTTGCGGAAGGATCTAAAATTGGCGGTGCCAATGAATTAGCAAGGCTGGTAGCAGAGCGGTCATCTTACTTCGATATCAAAGTAACCATTTTAGGACACTTGCAGCGTGGGGGCTCTCCTACTTATTTTGACAGGGTGCTCGCCAGTAAAATGGGTGTTGCCGCGATTGAAGGTCTGATCGCTGGCAAAAACGATGCAATGGTAGGAGTTCGGGACAATAAAATGGTGTACAACGATTTTAATACCATCATGACACAGCATCACGAAATTGACAGTGAAGCATTACGGATTGCGAAAATTCTTTC
>JANOLM010000655.1:0-1517 GCA_031419815.1 Bacteroidia bacterium | reverse complement strand
CTATAATTTGACTGTAATGGCAATCTCAAAACAATACTAATTATGACTTATCTTTCCGATTAGGAATGGATAAATAGAAGTGACGAAATACGTCTTCATGGGCATCCCATCAAAACATTTTAGTAAGGCACAATTAATCCTGACCGGATTACTCTACCTTTTTACACTTACGTTTGCGCAAGCAACGCACTTGCGGGCCGCAGATATTAAAGTAGAGCCTGTGTGCAACTCCAATGGGCTCACTTTTAAGATCACTGTTGTAGCCTATCTCAATTCAACTTCCAACACACGGTTTGGAACCAACAGTTCGGTTATTTTTGGTGATGGGGAATCAGAGAAAATTCCAATTACTACATCTACACCCAGACCTGATCTCGGCAAGAATATTAGTATTGCCACGTTCACAACAATTCACACGTATGGCTCACATGGTACTTACAACATTACCTACATAGAACGCGACCGGAGTGCCAGCGTGTTGAACATTGCCAACTCACATGATGTGCCCTATGTCACGTTTGTAAAAATTACGACTGCTACTTCGGGATGCAATAATTACCCCCTGCTTACAGTGCCTCCTTTAGACAAAGCATGCCTGGGTGCAACATTTTTTCACAGTCCGGGAGCTTATGATGTTGATGGCGATAGCCTTTCCTATGAACTTTCCATACCGGCCAGCAGCCCAACAACGCTTGCAGCATACACGGCTCCTAATGCTTCGAAGTTCTATACTAATTTCAACCAAGGCAATGAAGATAAAACAGGCCCTCCTACTTTTAATATCAACCCCACCACTGGGCTTATGACATGGGACTCCCCAGGTGTAATTGGCGAATATAACATTGCCTTTAAAATTATTGAGTGGCGAAGAGATTCGCTGACAGATATTTATTCTATGTGGAGTACCACCACCCGCGACATGCAAATTATAGTGGAGGAATGCCAGAACATCAGGCCTGAGCTAATTGTGCCCCGCGACACCTGCGTGATAGCTGGTGCATATATCAAAGGTTTGATTAAAGGTATGGATGAAGAAAATGATCCCGTAAAGATTGAAGTGTTTTCAGAAACATTAGCCTTCGCAACAAACAAAAAGCCAGCGATATACTCACCGCGGCCTGCGGCTTTCGTTCCTTCTTCTCCGCCTGCAGAAGTAAATTTTGAATGGACAACAGATTGTATCCATGTGCGCCAGCAACCCTATCAAGTTGTGTTTAAAATTACCGATGATCCACCTAAAGGGCCTAAGTTGGTGAACTTTAAAATCTGGAATATAAAAGTGTTAGCACCTGCACCGGTGTGGAAACCTCAGGTGCTCGACTTAGTAAAACGACAAACGGTATTGAACTGGGATAACTATGGATGCGCCAATGCCACAAAAATGCAAGTATGGCGAAAGGTTGGCTCTTACCCTACATCTCTTGGTCAATGTGACATCGGCAAGCCATCGTATTGGGGTTATAAATTGATAGCTGAGATTCCCATTACTCAAACTTCATTCACCGATACAAATTTAG
>JANOLM010000654.1:0-13483 GCA_031419815.1 Bacteroidia bacterium | reverse complement strand
TTACGGACAGAGGGTGAAATATTAACCATTCAAGTGCCATCCCAGTTCTTTTATGAGTGGCTGGAAGAACATTACGTGCCTGTTTTAAAGAAAGCAATTCACACCACATTAGGGCCTAACAGCCGGCTTGAATATTCAGTAGTTGTAGACAGCGGAAATCAACGCAATCCCCCAGTTTCAGTAAACTATCCCAACGGTTCAGGATTTAAAAAAAGTAATGCTCAGGTACATAATGGAAATAATCAGGAAGATTATTCTCCCTTTAGTTTCAAGGCTCTAAACCCACAAACTGTCAATTCAAGGCTTAACCAAAATTATTCATTTGATAATTTTGTTGAAGGTGATTGCAATAGGTTGGCACGTTCTGCAGGGGTGGCTGTGGCCAAAAAGCCTGGAGTTACTTCTTTTAATCCCCTAATGCTGTATGGTGGAGTGGGCGTGGGCAAAACGCATCTGGTGCAGGCCATTGGAAATGAAATAAAAAGAAATCTGCCGGATAAAATTGTTTTGTATGTCGATCAAAATGATTTTACTAATCAGTTTTTGAATGCACTGCAAAACCACAAAATGCAGGAGTTTCAAAATTTCTACCTACAGGTAGATCTTTTGATATTGGATGATGTTCAGTTTTTGGCCGGCCGGGAGAAGACCCAGGAAATTTTCTTTCATATCTTCAATCAATTACATCAATCAGGCAAGCAAATCATCATGACCAGTGATTGCCCTCCCCGCGATTTGAAAGGGTTTCAGGAGAGATTGCTGTCACGCTTTAAATGGGGTCTCACAGCCGATTTACAAGAGCCGGATTTTGAAACCAAGCTTGCCATTATTCACAATAAAATGGAGTCTGATGGTATTGAAATACCAACTGAAGTAGCAGAATATCTTGCCTATTCAGTCGATACCAATCTGCGCGACATGGAAGGGGTTTTGAACTCTATGATTTTCCATGCTACACTGCTAAAAAAGGAAATTGACCTGGAGCTTGCCAAAGAAGTTCTGAAGAATATCGTCAAAGAAATCCAATCAGATGTTAGTGTTGATTTTATTCAAAAGACAGTAGGGGAGTATTTTAAAATCGACCTGGTGTTGATGAAAGGGAAATTAAAAAAGCGCGAAATTGTAATCCCACGGCAAGTGGCCATGTACTTCTGCAAACGCTACACTCAACTTACCTTGACGCTCATAGGTGAAAATTTTGGTGGCCGCGATCACAGTACCGTTATCCATGCCCTTGAGTCGGTTGAGGATATGATGAAGACAGACGCGAACTTCAAAAACTCAGTGGATGAGTTGAGTAAGAAGTTAAAAATGAGGATTTCAGGTAGTCACTGATTATTCGATTCATCTTGCAATCTCGCACTATATCTTATCGATAGAAAGCCTTTTAGCAGCACCTACCTTTCTAAAATGACTAGGTGTAAGTCCTGTAATTTTTTTAAACTGGGTGGATAAGTGCTGCACACTGCTGTAATTGAGTTGATGGGCAATTTCACTCAAAGTAAGTTCATTGTAGACCAACAACTCTTTTGCTTTTTCTATTTTTTGGTGGATGAGGTATTGTTCAATGGTAGTACCTTCAACTACTGAAAAAAGATTACTTAATGAGGCATAGTCCTTGTGGAGCGTTTCCGTGAGGAAGGAAGAGAATTTGAGCCTTTTGTTTTTATTTCCCCTACCATGCACCCACTCTATAATTGCTTTTTTGATCAGGCTGACCTGACGTGCAGACTTGTCTTCAATCAATTCAAAACCTAACTGTTCAATGTTGCTCTTAAAAGCCGCAAGTTGTTTTTCAGAAAGAGCGCTTTCAATTTTCACCTCACCTAGCTCAATTCCTTTGTACGAAATTTGATTTTTGTCCAATTCGCTTTTAACGGCCAATATGCAGCGGTCGCAAACCATATTTTTAATGTAAAGAATTGTCATTGGTAAAAGTTCTTGGTTAGTGAACCTGCCGGAACCTTAAAGTGGCAAGGAAAGATACTACAAACTCTTTTTATTTTTCACCCAAATACAGAAAGGCTTTTTACCTTTAGCTTTTTAAATTTGCATTATGGCGGAGGAAAAAAGTTTGAACTTCTTGGAAGAAATCGTAGAGAGCGATTTGAAGAGTGGCAAGCATCAGGGTATTTGTACACGTTTTCCTCCTGAGCCTAATGGGTATCTGCACTTGGGTCATGCAAAGAGTATTTGCCTAAACTTTGGCTTGGCATTAAAATATGGTGGCAAGACCAACTTGCGGTTTGATGACACCAACCCTATCACCGAAGAAACTGAGTATGTGGATAGCATTAAAAATGACGTTCGCTGGCTTGGCTTTAACTGGACCAACGAGTTTTATGCGTCCGATTACTTTGGCCAGCTTTTTGAGTTTGCTGTTACGTTGATCAAAAAAGATTTGGCCTACGTTGATGATAGTACCAGCGAAGAGATAGCGACACAAAAGGGAACCCCCACAAAACCAGGAGCAGCTAACGCCTATCGGGGACGAAGTGTAGACGAAAATCTTCGCATGTTTGTCGAAATGAAGGAGGGCAAATATAAAGATGGGGAGAAAGTACTTCGCGCAAAGGCAGATTTAGCTAGTCCGAATATGCACATGCGCGATCCTATTATCTACCGGATCAAACATGCCCATCACCATCGTACCGGTGACGCATGGTGTATATACCCAATGTATGACTTTGCCCATGGCCAAAGTGATGCTATCGAAAATATAACGCATAGCATTTGCACCTTGGAATTTATTCAGCATCGTGAACTGTACGATTGGTTTATTGCGAAACTTGAAATCTATCCTTCACGGCAGTATGAGTTTGCCCGCCTTAATTTGACCTACACAGTTATGAGCAAACGCAAACTGCTTCAACTTGTAAATGATGGTAATGTAAAGGGATGGGACGACCCACGCATGCCTACCTTAAGTGCGATGCGCAGGCGAGGGTACACACCAGAAAGCATACGCGAGTTTTGCGATAAAATTGGTATAGCTAAAAGAGAAAACTTAATTGATATTGGCCTGCTTGAATTTTGTGTACGAGAGCATCTCAATAAAATAGCAGTACGCAGAATGGTAGTTGCTGATCCATTAAAAGTGATCATTACCAATTACCCTGAGGGCAAATCTGAGCTGCTGCCAAGTGAAAATAATCCTGAAGACCCAACTTCTGCTTCGCGCGATATACCATTCAGTCGTGAATTGTATATCGAGCGGGATGACTTCATGGAAGTTCCTGCAAAGAAATATTTCCGGCTTGCACCAGGACAAATGGTGCGATTGAAAAGTGCCTACATCATCAAATGTGAAGAAGTAGTAAAAGATTCCAATGAAATTGTAACGGAACTTCGCTGTAGCTATGTACCTGAAAGCAAAAGTGGATCTGATGTATCAGGCATTAATGTTAAAGGCGTAATCCACTGGGTTAGTGTCCCTCACGCACTAGAGGTAGAGGTGAGATTGTATGATCGTCTCTTTACTGCAGAGGATCTTAATCAGGTTGAAGACGATTTCAAAAATTATCTCAATCCTGACTCGCTCAAAATTTTACCGAAAGTGTTTGCGGAACCTTCATTGGCCGATGCAAGAGCAGCTGAGCACTACCAGTTTATGCGAACTGGCTACTTCTGCTTGGATAAGGATTCAACTTCAAGTAGGTTAGTATTCAATCGTACTGTCACTCTGCGTGATATGTGGGCGAAAGTGAGTAAGTAAGCATTAGGCGTTCGTTTTCCCCAGCCAGCCCAAGTGCGTGTGTTTGAAATGGTCTTGATACTTTAAGCCGTAACCAAAAATCCGATCAAAAGAACTGTGGCCCAACAGTACAACACCCACGAGTGTAAGTTCATGAATGATGAGGATATATCCGGTAAGATAGACCGCAATAGCAATCCCTTTGTGGTGGAATAGGTTGTAGGCGATGGCCCCGATACGAGGGTTCGCAAGATATCCAAGCATGCCAATGTCTGGCAAAAGAAACAGGGCCCAGAATATCCAGGCGGCAAATGGCAGATATGAATTGAGATAGATGGCAAGGCCAAACAGTAGAGCCTCTTCAATTCGGAGTAAGTTTTTCATCTGGTTATATTTTTAAAACTGCTGGTTTTTAGAGATGCCCTATAATGTCTTCTCCAACTTCTAGCCTCCATTTCTCAACACGAAACCATTAACGTTTAGCTTTTCACAATTAACAGTATTTTTTCCACCACCACTGAAAGACGATCAATCCCCAAATTCTGGCGTGTATGTCTTCGGGATTGGATGAGAAAAGTTTCTTCTTTAACTTTTCAACTTCAGTGTAATTAAAAATATTTTGATCGGTGATGAATTTTTTAGAAAGGAGTTCTTCCATGATCAGTGACTTCATTTCTTTCCGAAACCATTTCAGTAAAGGCACTTCAAAGCCCTTCTTCGGGCGGTTGTAAAGTTGGGCTGGCAAAATATCCTTATAGGCGTCTTGCAAGATTCTTTTTCGAATATCCGAATTGATTTTAAAGTCAGCGGGAATCGAGAAAAGAAAATTGACTACTTCATAGTCCAGAAAGGGGACGCGCACTTCCAAACCATTGGCCATGCTCATCAAATCAACTTTAACAAGCATATCATTGGGCAAAACCAATTGCATGTCGGTAAGAAGAATGTCGTTGATGCCTTCATGATCAGGAATAGTTTGCAATAGCCGTGATTTCAATTTCGTGTATTCACTTTCAGTAAATTGCTGGCGTGAAGTTTCGGATAACAATGCCAAGGCTTGATTTTCGCGGGCATACCCTGCCCAATTCCAATAGCGTTCTTTTGAAGTTAGTTTCATTCCTTCAGCAAAGCGCTGCAGTTGCCTCACTTTATTGGCGAAGGGATTGCTCCGTGATTTTGGAAGAAGTTTCCACAGCGGTAATAATGAACCAACAGCATTTTCTTTCCACCCTTTGTTGAGGATGCGGTGGAAAGCTGAATGTTTGTTATAGCCTGCCAATAGTTCATCAGCCCCGTCTCCGGAAAGGGCTACGGTGGCATGCTTACGTGTTTCTTTGCTTAGAATAAAAACGTTGATAGCGGAGGAGTCGGCAAAAGGTTCATCGATATAATCTAGAATAGAATGAACGTGAGCATACAAATCATCATTGGTCAAAGAGAAGACGGTGTGCTGTGTTTTGAAATGATTGGCCACTAACCTTGCATACTCTGTTTCATCAAAAAACTTTTCATCGCGAAAGCCAATGGAGAAGGTGTGCAGGTCAGGCTTATACTTACTCGCTAAAGCCGTGATAACTGAGGAATCAATTCCACCGCTTAAAAAAGCGCCAAGCGGAACATCTGAAACCAACCTGCGCTTAACTGAGGCCTCTAACAAATTTTTGAACTTTTGTTTTCCATCTTCATAAGAAATTGGATTTTTATCAGCCGGAGAAGCCTCATAAGGGATACTATAATAATTGACAATTGACAATTGGCGTTTAGCAATTTTCAGAAAGTGCCCCGGCAGTAGTTTGTTTACTTTTTTAAAAATAGTGCGCGGGGCAGGAATGTAGTTTAATTGAAGATAGGTGTGAAGGGAAATGTAATCAATCTCCTTTTCAATGCCATAGGCAAGAATTGATTTCATCTCAGAGGCAAACAGAAATTTATCCTCATCAAATTGATATAGCAATGGCTTGATTCCGTATCGGTCTCTGGCAATAAAGAATGTTTGTTCTTGATTGTCATAGACACAAAAGGCAAAAAAACCATTGAGATTGGCGAGGCACTTTTCTTTTTCAAGAATATAGAGCTGGAGTAAAACTTCCGTATCGGAGTGAGTAGAAAAAGAAATGCCTTTGGTTTCTAATTCCTTTTTTAATTCCTGAAAATTGAAAATCTCACCATTAAAAATGATACAGTAGCGTTTGGTTTCATCCCACATGGGCTGATTGGCAGCAGCGCTCGTATCAATGATGGACAGCCTGCGATGACCTAACCCAACAAATTGATCTGAATAGATGTCTTGAAAATCGGGGCCTCGTCTTTCCAGCGCCATGGTGGCAGACGCCAGATTGATCATGTTGAATTTGCCAACAAGGTTAAACGCAAAGATTCCGGTTATGCCACACACGTCAATAGTGGTATTTGCAAGAGGAGATTATAATGATGTTCCCTTCTATCTTGTAAACTAAACGATGTTCTTGGGTGATCCTTCGTGACCAATGTCCTTTCAAGTCAAATTTTAGCGGTTCAGGCTTTCCAGTTCCTTCAAAGGGTGATCTGGATATTTCCTGAACAAGGGATACCAGCTTTTGAAATACTTTTTTATCGCTAGTTGCCCACTCAGAATATTCTGCTAATGCATTGGGAGTGAAGACTATGTTTCTCAAGCGATTTTTACCTTCTTTAATTTTGCTGGGTCTACTTTTCCACCATTGAGAAGTTTATCGGATAATTCATTAAATTCTTTGAGTGATAACTCATATCCTTCAGCTTCCCCGATGGATTGAAGTAACTTTTCTTTGTTTGCGACAGAGGAAAATAAGTAATTAGTTTCATCTTCCTCTTCGATTGTTATTGATATTGTTTTTCCCTTGTAAAGTGATTTGACTGCATCCAAAAACCGTTCATCCAGTTCATGTTCAGATAGGCGATAAGTAGTTTCCATAGTCAGTTGAAGTTTTAACAAAGATACTTATTACTGGCTATTCAATTCCAATTATTTCTGTATTGGATATTTCAACAAGATGACAGGTTTCAAACAATTCCACAATCTTGTGAAGCCTGGTTTGAATAAGACTGAAGAACATTTTGTTTGCGATATTGCCAGTCGTAATAAGAAGGAGTTTTTTTGGCCGCCCAAAACTCATGTGTGCATGATAGAAGTCGTAATCTTTTGTGATGACGATTCGTCCTTCAGAATCTGCGATCTCCCATATTTCTTTATCGGAGCTGCCGTCTTTTTTAGGCAAATTATTTGTGTGAATTTAGTCAAATCCCAGGTTATTGAATATGTCAACAAGCCCTTCGGGCAATTGAGCATCCACCAAAAACCTCATGATGTGATGCTTGAATAACTTTTTATCTTGGTGAGTTTAGAGGCATAAGCAAGGCAAGCTAAAATATCATCTTGTTGCAGTGATGGATAGTCCTTCAGAATTTCGTCATTGGTCATGCCTGAAGAGAGCAAATCAAGAATTAACTCAACTGGATAACGCATGTTTCGAATGATCGGCTTGCCATGACAAATTTCAGGGTTGATCGTAATACTGCTAAGTAAATTGGTTTCCATGGTTTCTTAGTCTAAAGATAATGGTTTCAAATTACAAAACCCTAATCATAATATTCTTAAACCACGCTTCACTTCCGTGGTCTTGAAAATCGATGTGTCCTTTTTTAGCAGTGCCATAACCGGCAGCATCTTTCCATTTGCTTTCGTTTTTGCGTTTAGTCCAGTCTGCAGAACCCAATTCATATTCTACTACTTTTGCCCCGTTTAGCCAATGCTCAACATGATTGCCGTTTACTAAAAGTTTTGATGAGTTCCATTCACCAACTGGTGTGAGTATTTTATTATCGGCAACATGCATGTCATAGCTGGCTGCAGTCAATTGTGTATCTTTCAGGTCACCCGGAAAACCTTTATCATCGATCAATTGATATTCAGGCCCGGAGTAATACGGTTGTTCAAATTCTTCGGTGACCCGGAACATAACTCCGCTATTTCCTTCGGGCGCTATCTTCCAATCAAAAGCCAATTCAAAATTTTCAAACTCTTCGGTCGTCATAATATCAGCGCGCTTATCCCCGTCACCCGCCACACCCTCTTTAAGAGCTTTGCAATGAAGTGTTCCATCTACTACTTCCCATGTATTGTTTTCCCTTGCTTTAAAAATTTGCCATCCGCTTGTGGTTTGGCCGTCAAACAAAAGTTTCCAGCCTTCAGCCGCTTGCTGTTCGGTAAGTAGTGCCACAGCGGCCTCTTTTGGGGAATCAGTTTCGGTCTGTTCCGCTGTCTTTTCTGATTTTCCACAGGCTAGCATCAGCAATGAAAGAAATGTGATCTTGATAAGTGATTTCATATTTCTATAGTTTATGTAGTTGATTTTAAAAATTAATAATGCATTTAATGGATTTAAAATATTTTGCCTGGATTTAAAATTCCATTCGGGTCAAAGACCTTTTTTATTCCACGCATCAGGTTTAGGTTTACTTCGCTCATGGCAATGGACATGTAAGGACGTTTGGCAATACCAATCCCATGCTCACCGGATAATGTTCCACCAAGGCTTACGGTGAGTTTGAAAATTTCGCCAATACCTTCCGGAATTTTGGTCTCCCAATCTTCTTCGCTGATATTCTCCTTCAAAATGTTTACGTGCAAGTTGCCATCTCCCAAATGACCAAAACAAACGGTGTTGAATCCGTATTGTTTTCCAATCTCTTTAATTCCAGAGATTAGCAGGGGCATACTGGCGCGTGGTACAACCACATCATCCGACTTGGTGAGTGTGTACCAATTTACGGCCGGTGAAATATTTTTCCTGATCTTCCAGAGTTCTTCTTTTTGGGCAGCACTTTCTGCAAACAACACTTCGCCTATCTCAAACTTTTCAGCCACAGCCATCACACGTTCTGCATCGCGCATGAGCGCTTCATCATCATTGCCATCCAATTCGCATAGCACATAAGCATTCATGTTTTCTGATAAAGTGGTGGTTACCGGGCTGTTTAATACTTTCGCACAGAATTCAAATGTTTTGGCTGCAGCTTCGCGTTCAAAGAATTCCATTCCGGAAGGCGTAATGCCCGCAACAAATATTGCTGAGATTGCCCGACAGGCTTCTTCATTTGTGCTGAAAGGAATCATCATTAACACATTCTTCTGCGGAAAACCACGGAGCTTGAATACAATTTTTGTGATGATGCCCAACGTGCCTTCGCTGCCGCACATCAGTTGTGTGAGGTTATAGCCAGTTGAGTTTTTTAAAACATTCGCAGCTGTCCAGATTATTTCTCCTGTGGGCAATACAACTTCCATGTTGAGCACGTAGTCGCGGGTTACACCATACTTTACAGCCTTTGGCCCACCAGAGTTATTGGCAAGGTTTCCACCTAAATAACAAGAGCCACGGCTGGCGGGGTCAGGTGGATAGAACAACCCTTTTTCTTTCACGGCATTTTGAAATACTTCTGTGATTACGCCCGGCTCTACAGTAGCTTGAAGGTTCTGCTCATCAATTTGTAAAATTTTGTTGAAGCGCTCCATGGAAATTACAACACCTTTTTTTATGGGCAGGGCTCCACCACTCAAACCTGTGCCGGCACCACGTGGAGTAGCTGGCAATAAGTGTGTATTGCATATTTTAAGGATAGAACTTATTTCCTGTGCCGTGCGTGGTTTCAGCACCACATCCGGCATGAACGAATAGTCTTCTGTTTTGTCATGCGAATATTCATGACGTGCTTCTTCTTCAAGTATCAGGTTTTCTTTTCCAACAATGGCCTGAAATTGGCTTAAAACTTCTTCGCGAATATTGATTGAAGCAACTGTCTCCATCTCTTTAGTGTATGCCATCAATAATGTAACTTTGCTTTGAATATGAGTGATTCTTCTGACTCCAAAACTACACAATTACTTGTACTACGTAGCGTAAGCGAAGTAGTAACTTTTTACAGACTCGTACTTTTCATCTTCATTTTAATTTTGATTAGTGGATGTGCCTCGCGCAAAGCCCGAATCAGGGATAGGCAGGTGGGAGAGGTCATTAAAACAGCGCGAACTTTTACGGGAACCCCCTATAAATGGGGTGGCACTACCCGCTCAGGTATGGATTGCTCCGGGCTTACAGGCAATGCATTTCTGGCAATCAACCTAACATTGCCTCGATCGGCAGATGCGCAGGCAGTAGTTGGTGAAAAAGTAAAAATGAAGGATGTTAGGCCTGGCGACCTGGTGTTTTTTGCGACCGGAAAAAAGAGACGCGACATCACTCACGTTGGCATTGTAACCGAAGTGAAAGGGAAAGACAATGTGAAATTTATCCATGCTTCTACAACCCTGGGTGTGGTGGAGACCAATTTATATTCGGAGTATTATGAAAAACGGTTCCGGATTGCAAGAAGGATTATTGATTGATTTGAATTTCAAAATTTATGATTTAGGATTTGAGATTTTTTATTATTTACGATTAACTTTTCTCCGATTAACGATTAACTTTTTTCTAAGTAACGACTAACTATTCTCCGATTAACTTTTTTTCCAATTTAATAATTTAAGTTATGACCACCCGTAGAAAATTTCTTCAGCTTGGAACTCTTGCTTCGCTGGCACCTGTATCAAAACTATTTGCTGGATTCAAATCACCCCTTGCCACTAAACCTGTCGTCATTTCCACCTGGAACTTTGGTGTTGGTGCCAATGTAGAAGCGTGGAAAGTACTTTCATCTGGAGGTCGCGCATTAGATGCGGTTGAGAAAGGGGTGCAAGTACCCGAAGGGGATCCCAAAGAAAGTTCAGTTGGCTTAGGCGGTTTGCCTGATCGTGATGGGAGGGTGACATTGGACGCTTGTATCATGGACGAGTTTGCCAACTGTGGAGCAGTAGCTTGCCTTGAACATATTGTCCACCCTATTTCAGTAGCTAGAAAGGTGATGGAAAAAACACCACATGTTTTTTTGGTTGGAGAAGGTGCTTTGCAGTTCGCATTATCCAATGGATTTAAAAAAGAAAACTTGCTAACGGCTGAATCAGAGAAGGCCTGGAAGGAATGGTTGAAGACTGCGCAATACAAGCCAGTAGCGAATATTGAGAATCATGACACCATTGGCATGATTGCCCTGGATGGTAAACAAAATCTTTCAGGTGCCTGCACTACCAGTGGCATGGCTTACAAAATGCACGGTAGAGTGGGCGATTCACCAATCATTGGTGCTGCTCTTTTTGTGGATAATGAAATAGGCGCTGCCACTTCCACAGGAGTGGGTGAAGAAGTAATCCGTATCGTTGGTTCACATTTGGTGGTGGAGTTGATGCGCCAGGGAAACTCTCCGCAGGAAGCATGTGAGAAAGCTGTAGCAAGGATTGTAAAAAACCAACCCAAAAAATCAAAGGAGATACAAGTAGGTTTTTTGGCATTGAATAAGAATGGAGCGTATGGCGCTTTTGCATTGCAGAAAGGATTCACATTCGCTGTGCGTTCAAATGAAATAGATAATAAACTTTTTGAAGCAAAGAGTTTTTATTAACTGACTTAATCGAGGATGTTATTAAGTAAGCTATAGCGCTGATTCTAGGGCATCTCTAAAAACCTTGCCTTTGACCACCTCATCCTCAATCCTTCTCCAAATGGAGAAGGTCAAAAGGAGTTTTTAGAGATGCCCTCAAATTAATCTCTTTGAAAACTAGATCCCAAATATTTTCAGGTGTCTTAATGTATTTGCCTTCTCCCACGAACCGGTGTTCTTACTTGAATAATTTCTGGTGATGCACCTGAGCAAACTCTGAAATTGTATTGAAATGATATTCCCTACTTTTCATCCAGGTTATCCAACCATTGAACCTGTCGATCATTTTTGATCCAGAGTTTTTAGAAACGAATTTTGGTAATCCAAATTTTGGTGGTGTCAGGTCAATAAATTCCCAAGGATGAAAGTAAATATTTAAATAGTGATCATTTTTGATCGTGCGGACACAGGCAGCGCGATATAGCCACTGCGGTAGATTGTGAAACGAAAGCCAAAACAAGGGAAAACGGATAATTGGTGTGGCAGAGGTTGGGATTTGCATCACCTTGTCTGTGACAAAAACAGTTCGAGGTTGGAAGAAATTGTTATAGCGACCCGGAAGATAAACTGGGTTCATTGAGGAATTATAAAAATAGCCGGCATCCTGAATGGCTTTATCGTCTACAGGCATCATGCGTGCCATCCTAAATCCATTGACGGGCTTACCAGAGATTTTCTCAAGTTCTATTTTGGATTGAAGCAAGTGTTCATTCTTAAACTGAGAATGAAAGTATCCATGAGAGGCGAGTTCGTGTCCTTCGGAAATAATTCTATGGATTAAATCAGGTACGTTGGAAGCGAATACAACGGTGCTGAAAAATGTTGCATTGATTTTATGCGCTTTAAGAATTTCCAAAATAATTTTAGTGCCCTTTGCGGAAATACTTATTTGCTCATCGAAGGATACAGTTTTGCCATACTCGATCGGCATATCAAATTCTTCAATATCGAAGGAGAGAAGGACAGTCTTCCGGTTTTGGGCTTCACTCGACAATTTCACCTTCCGATCGAGTTATATAATTTGTATCCCTTATTAAATATTGGGGTCGTTGTTTTGATTGAATAGCAATCTTGCTGATGTATAAACCAATGATCCCTAGCATGAATAACTGCAGACTGCCAAAAAAAATAATGGAAATAATAAGCGAAGTCCAACCTGGAACAGTTTGTCCCAAAAAATAGCTGATAAGCGCGTAAGGAATCAAAATTAAGGATACAATAAACATGAGTAATCCGATGTAGGCAACCAGTTTAAGAGGGCGTATCCCGAAAGAAGTTATACCTCGAAAAGCGAAGGATAACATCTTTTTAAAATCATACTTACTTTTTCCTGAATAGCGTTGATGAGGTTCGTAATCAACCGCTGCTTGACGGAACCCCGCCCATTTCACGAGGCCTCGCAGAAACAATTCACTTTCCTTAAATTCTTTAAATGCATTTATGACGTTGCGATTAATAAGCCGAAAATCAGCAGTGCCCTTCTCTAAGTTCAGATCAGATGCCCAATTTAACAGGCGGTAGAAGGCCGCTGAGGTTGTTCTTTTGAACCATGAAATTTTCAAATCATCTTTTCTTCTTGTATACACAATATCAAATCCTTCGCTCCATTTTGCTAACAGCTCTTTGACAATAGCGGGAGGGTGCTGCAAATCACAATCCATAGTAATCACAGCATCTCCTGAAGCCACATCAAGTCCAGCCTTTATGGCATACTGGTGACCAAAATTCCTGGAAAGTTCTACGTAAAATAATCGACTGTCTGATTGAGCTAACTGTTTTATTAGTGATAGAGATTCATCTGTGCTGCCATCGTCTACAAAAATAAACTCGACTGAGTAAGGAACCTCCGCTAGAACACTTGTTAACTCCCTGTAAAGAATGGGGATATTTGCTTCCTCATTGTAAACCGGGATAACGAAGGATATTTTTTGTTTCAAAGCTTTTTGATGACGATTAAACTGATAAGAACAAATCTAAAGTTTATAAACTGAAAACTCTTGTGAATCGAAAACTTTTGGTAAATCCAGATTTATATTATCATTAAATATTTTTAGAATAATAATAAACTTACATCCTTTACTTTTTAAGAAATCTATGTTTTGTAAGTTGGAGAGATATTCATTTGTTAGATTCCAGCCCTTTCTGTGGGCACAATACATCGGAGTTGGGCTGCCATCAGAATTAATGGCAATCAAGTCAGTTGGGAGAGTGATTTTATCCAAAGTCGATTCTAGTGAC
>JANOLM010000653.1:0-3069 GCA_031419815.1 Bacteroidia bacterium | reverse complement strand
CTTTCCGAACTTCAATAAAATTTACGCTGAATATTTTAAAGAGAATCAGCCTTGCCGCACCACAGTGGAGGTGAATGCACTTCCAACGCCAATTGGAATTGAGTTGAAGTGTATCGCAACAGTTGATGAGAAAAATTATTGATTGAAAAAATCAGTTAGATTGAAAAGTCTATGAATCTTTTAATGATCCATTAAAAATTATCATCGAGAATAAAAAGACTGCTTATTAAACGTTGCTCATCCTGATGGCTCTGGTAAAGCAAGGCTTTTTATTCGTTACGGGTTTCATCCTAGCAATCCAGGGGATTTTATCAAAAGTGTGATTGCCCATGCGCAGCTTTCATAAATTGTGGCTCAATTTGAAACGCCATTTGGCAGGAAAATTATTTTACAAGGAAATTTAGAAACACCTTCAAAATGGAAGTTTGATGATTAAGTCAATTTAGATTCTTGCCATGGAATCACCGATATTAGTAACACTCTATCCTATAAAGAAATGATAAACGAATTCGACCGTGTAGTTTTAATGGGTGACATACCAAGTAAAAAACTGAAGAAGGGTGATATTGGCACAGTTGTTATGATTTATCCAAAGGTGAACTTAACATCATCTGCAAATAGTGGATTCGAGGTTGAATTCTTTACTTTGGATGGAAAGATATTGGCAGTTGAAAACCCTTTTGCCTGAGCAAATCAGGACGGTCAAAACCAATGAAGTGGCGCATGTGAGGGAAGTTGCCTGAATTCATAAACCAATCCGATGATAAAGCGTAGTTCTCGCAATGTTGGAACTAAGCACTTGATCATTTGAAAGAAAGTGCACAAGCAAATAACCTATCTCTACACTTAATTGCTTGGTAAGTTTTCGTTCAACTCCAGCATAAATTCGGTTCTGGTCAAATTTCCATAAATCACCCGAATCAGTGTGATACATGATTTCATCTGAAAGACGGGCAAGCCATTTTTGATTCTTATCTAAACTGCATTGAAATTGAACTCGGTAACGAGTTCTGAATTTAAAGTTGTAACCATCCATTAAGTTTATTTTTTCAGTATCCGTTTTATGTAAAAATCGTTCTTCCAGTCGAAAACGAAATTGGACATTAAACTTATCGAAAGTGGCAACATTGGAAGTTACCGATTGAAAAAAACGCAGTTCTGGAACGGTGAGGTTCTTTGAGTTAGTCACCCATGATCTCGTGATGCCTGTTGCGAAATTGGTGTTAGCCTTAGGTTTGAAATTCACATAGGAATGTATGATGAATTGACGTTGCTGATCCGGATTGATGGATCTTCGTTCATCAAATTCGTTTTGCCAACTCCATTTTGAATTGAAGTGAATCTGATTGAAGTATCGAAACCAATAAAGATTGGATGGAGCGGTCTGTGCAGATGCACGAAAACATATAAGCGTCAGTAGTATGACCCTCAATAAGATTTTGGATATCAAGACAAATGCAATTTCAAACCGAAAAACTTTCCCCACATCCGCAGGTGCGCGATGCATTTGGGTTAATAAATTGAAACCCCTTTCCGTTAAGACCGTCCGAGAAATCCAAAGTGGTGCCTAGTAAATACAATAAACTCTTTTTGTCCACCAGAATTTTAACACCCTTGTCTTCAAACACCTGGTCGGCAGAATTTATTTTATCATCAAAGTCAAGGTCATACATTAAGCCAGAGCATCCACCACCCTTAACAGAAACACGAATATTGTGATTATGGGTGCGGCCTTCTTCCTGCAATAGAACTGTAATTCTTTCTTTGGCTTTATCGGTTACGGTGATCATAGTTGTAGTCTTGAGTAAAGGGTCTTAGCCCATTTAAGATATCGGATTCAGTACAACACTAAAAACTGTAATTGTGTTCCTGTCTCTTCCGTAATATAATTTCTCCAGGGCATCCAAAATATTGCTGGCACGAAAATAGGAGGTATGCAGTTCACTGGCACTTTTAGTTACCCATTGGATGGTGTATGAATTTTCCTTCTCTTTAAAGTTCTGAACATAGCCCCACATTTTGCGAAGCGTGTCTACCTTATCTGATCCTGTTTCAGAGTGAAATAAAAAAGACTGGCTATGGCGGGGATTGATGGTAATGAGATCAAGTTTCGTTTTTCCATCCATCGATCCGAATTCAAAAATAAGATCGCTAGTGCGCAACCCAAGGTAATCCTTGATTTGTTGCTGGATGCGCGCAGCCTCTACATGTATATCGCTGGCGGTTTCGGTCATGATTTTTGGCATTTCGTTCTCAAAACTTTCGGAAAAGGCTAAAAGTTTCCGATTTTCAATCAAAATTAGTAAAAAACCTTTCAAGTTGTTGTTATGGATAAATTGGAACATATCGGTATCGCAGTAAAGAACCTGGAACAATCCAATAAGCTATTCGCCAAATTGCTGGGAAAGCCCCATTATAAAATTGAAGATGTTGAATTGGAAGGTGTCCGTACCTCATTTTTTGATATAGGAGGTATAAAAATTGAATTGCTCGAAGCCACCCGACCGGATTCGGCAATTGCCAAGTTCATTGAGAAACGAGGTGAAGGACTTCATCACCTCGCTTTTGCAACCGATCAAATAGAAATCAAAAGCAAATCACTTTCTGATGATGGATTCATGCCTCTTTCAGATGAGCCTAAACTAGGAGCGGATAACAAAAGGATTGTTTTCATTCACCCGAAAACTACCAATGGTGTTTTAATAGAGTTGTGCCAGGAAATAAAGTGATCTCAATCAGAATGTCTTTTTAGGATGTGCATCTCTGCCAAACTGAATGTCATTGTAATAGCGTTGTTTCTTTTTTCCTTCTTTTGTCTGGTAATACGATTTAGGGCCGCAAGCACCAAACATCATCAAAACCAACACAAATAGTACACAGCCCTTTTTCATGGTTTTTAGTTTCGTTAATCATAGATACAGAGCCTTAGTTGAAGCCACCTCAATTTCAGGATATTGGTTTACTTTTGCCGGATCAACTAACAATTTTGTCGCTAAACCATATCAACAGCATGCAAGACAAACGATCTGAAATTTCTTCCTTGGGCGAATTCGGACTTATCAACCGGAT
>JANOLM010000652.1:0-2241 GCA_031419815.1 Bacteroidia bacterium | reverse complement strand
TTTGGACAGGACCCAATTCATTTAGCTCTACCTTGCAAAACCCAACGATAGCTAATGTAACTGAGGCCATCGCTGGTATCTATGCGCTTCAACTTCAGGTTTCTAATGGGACATGCAAAAGCAACACGACAACTATTCGCGTAGACGTTGCCAACCTTGCCAACTTTTTCATTTCCAGCTCGGTGGCTTCCAATACCGTTTGTCAGGGTTCAAGTCTGAATTTAAATGTTAACACCGCATCTGGTCACACCTATCAATGGATTAAAGATGGCTCCGACATTAGCGGGCAAACTTCAAGTGCACTTTCGGTAAATCAGCAAGGAGTTTATAAAGTGAAGGTGACGAATATATCCTTAGGCTGCTTTATAGAAACGTCAGCCGTTACGGTCAGTGTATTTACCATGCCTGTATCGGCCTTCACACTCAGCACCAATTCAACGTGTGTCAATCAGAGTGTGACGTTCACCAGTCAATCTACATTTGATAGTCGCGCTACCGTAGCATACGCCTGGGATTTTGGAGATGGTACAAATTCAGCATTACAAAGTCCCACCAAATCATATGCTACCCCTGGCACCCGAAATATTCAATTGACTGTGAGTTATACCGGTGTAACAGGATGCAGTAATGTATCCACAAAAAGTATTGCAGTGGCCACGGCACAAACACCTGTTATCACTGCAACTGTGAATACCATTTGTGCAGGTGAACCGTCCTTGTTATCTGTGACAGGAACATTCAGTGCCTATGCGTGGACGGGGCCATCAACAGGAGCATCTTCAACTTTGAATATTACACAACCGGGTACCTATATCGTAAACACTACAGAGACCAATGGTTGTACTGCCACTGCCCAGATTATTATCGGTGCAAAACCTTTGGTAACGCTCTCAGTGACTGCTGATGGAAAACCAGTTGCCTCCGGGGCCGATGTACTTGTTTTATCAGGTGTACCCGTTCAGTTGGTGGCCTCCGGTGCAGTTACTTACAGTTGGACTCCGCCCGATGGTTTAGATAATCCTTCCATTGCTAATCCGAAAGCAACACCGTTGACAGAAACTACCTATACGGTTACGGGTGCGAAAGTGGGTTCGTGCAATGGCATTCATTCTTTTAATGTAAAATTTGATCCAGCAGGTAATACGTTTAACCCACCCAATGCATTCTCACCTAATGGAGACACCAACAATGATTTCTGGGTGATACAGGGTTCACAAAATTATATGGACTGCACCATTTCTATCTTTAATAAACAAGGAAGTAATGTTTTTGAACAGAAAGGCTATACCAATAATTGGGACGGAACTTTTGAGGGGAAACAATTGCCGCAGGGTACCTATTATTACGTGTTAACTTGTCCGGATGAGAAACCTATAACCGGGCATATTTTATTAGCGAGGTAAGAAAATGTATTGATTAGCAGAAATTGAAGGTGTTACAGTTTATTATTTGGGAATATTAAGGGTATAATCTCATTTGTTAAACTCAACCTCTCTCCGCACAGAGGGGTAGGGGGTGAGATGTTGAAAGGATTTTTAAAGATTTATCTTAAACATAATGGCATCTAAAGTTTTTTTTCGTGTCTTAATTTTCGTTGGCTTAATCTTTTTCAGTTATTCCTCTTTTGCCCAAACTACGGAGGCATGTAATGATGGTGTAGACAATGATGGCGATGGTAAAATTGATTGCGTAGATACCGATTGTATTTTTGTAGCTACCATTGAAAAAGGCTGCCGTTGTTTTGACGGTATAGACAATGATGGCGATACCTTTATAGATAAAGCCGATGCTAATTGCGCGGCCTATTATGGACTAACGTATCAGGGAGCGACTTCTAATTGTAGCATCACCCCACCGGGGGCTAACACACCTTTTACTGGCTTAGGTGCACCTGTTTCTACTTCTCAAAACACAGCAGATACCCAATCTAAGGTAGCAGTAGGTGATGTGGATGGAGACGGAATTCCAGATGCCATCATTGCCTCAAAATGGAATGCGGAAATTCGGGTAGTTGCTACTAAAGCTCATACGGTTGCAGGAACTACCTACGCACCAGGGGATATAAAGTCTGATTTTAAATTAACCGGTCCCGGGGCTGCTGTTTTTTCAGGCAGTGGCGGTTGTGATCCCAAGAATTTGCTTTTTGAATTGGAGGTATTGATTGCCGACATTAATAAAGATAAGAAAGCCGAAATATTTGGAGTGGTAAGTAATAGGGGTGGCAATCCTTCTACGCCTCCC
>JANOLM010000651.1:0-7190 GCA_031419815.1 Bacteroidia bacterium | reverse complement strand
GGATATGTTTTCTGCTTTTCTCCTGAAAAACTGCAAAGGGCCAGTCCTGAGAATATTCCAAAAATCAATTTTTTCATCTCCCAAAAATAATTCTTTAACATCTAACGGTCAAAGCCTGTGCCACGACTAAAAAAGGGTCTGTTTACAAGGTAAATTCCAAGATTCTAAAGTCAATGTTGTTTAGTTAAGCTTTTTTTACGACCTCACCTTGCTCCTCTACCAATGAACTCAAGCATTACCTCACCCCTTGCCCCTCTCCGTTTCGGAGGGAGTCGCTCCCTTCTCCTTTAGGGGAAGGGTTGGGGATGAGGTGATAAAACGCATAATGCTTCCTGTTCATGATCTTCTTTTTAAATCGCATTTATACAATACTCCAGAAGAGAGAATGTTTGAGGTTCTTAACTAAGCGACATTGATTCTAAAAGTGGGCAATAAACTCAAGCACATTAGAAACGACTTAAACAGAAACATGATTTTCGCGCAAAGCATCGTTCAAGGATGTCTTTTTATCGGTACTTTCTTTACGTGTTCCAATAATCAATGCACACGGAACATGATATTCGCCAGCCGGAAACTTTTTGGCATACGACCCTGGGATGACAACGGAACGATCCGGCACAAATCCTTTATATTCAACTGGAGTAGCACCTGTTACATCAATTATTTTTGAACTTCCCGTCAACACCACATTAGCGCCCAGCACCACTTCTTTTCCTATCCTCACTCCCTCTACCACAATGCACCTTGAGCCAATAAAAGCATTATCCTCAATAATGACGGGTGCAGCCTGAACGGGTTCCAGAACACCACCTATCCCAACACCTCCGCTTAGATGAACATTCTTTCCAATCTGGGCGCAGCTACCTACCGTAGCCCATGTATCCACCATTGTGCCTTCATCCACATAGGCGCCAATGTTCACATATGACGGCATCATTATTACACCTTTGCTTAGATATGATCCATATCGTGCAACCGCATGGGGAACAACCCGGACGCCCAGTTCTTTATAATTCCTTTTCAAGGCAATTTTATCGTGGAACTCAAAAGGTCCCACTTCTATCGTCTCCATTTGCTGAATTGGAAAATAGAGGATCACGGCCTTCTTCACCCACTCATTCACTTTCCAGTTTGCACCATCCCGCTGGGCCACGCGCACCTGCCCCTTATCCAATAGTTCTATCACCTGGCGGATGCCAGCCTTAACTTCCTCTTTCTTTAAAAGCTCACGATCAAGCCATGCGCTTTCAATCAGTTCTTTCAGTTCCATTTTTAGTCTTACTTTTAAATCGGATCGCAATAATACTCAAAGATTCAAAATTCAAGATTCAAAGTTTTAGTTACAGAAAAGCTATTTCAATCTTGAACCTTGAATTTGGAATAGATTGTGACTGACTAAACATGAAAAAAACCATAATCATTGCCTCAGTTTTAAAGCCCGTAGATGACACACGGATGTTCGAAAAGTTTGGCATTAGTCTCAGTGATTCCGGCAACTATAAGGTGGTGATTATCGGCTACCCCTCAATCGGCAAACCCGCTTATCCAAATATTGATTTTATAGCTCTCCAACCATTCCGAAGACTTAGTATAAACAGAGTCCTAACGCCATTTAAAATATTCTTTAAGATATATAAAGTAAAACATGATATTCTTATAGTTAATACCCATGAATTAGTGATAGTTGCCTTGTTAAACAGAATAATATTTGGCGGCAAAATTGTGTACGATATTCAAGAGAATTACTACCGCAATATTCTCTTTACAGATGCCTTTCCAAGATTGTTAAGATCAATTTTAGCGCTATGGGTACGCTTGAAAGAAAAGGTTACTGCTCCCTTTTTTCACTGGTTTTTACTAGCCGAAAGTGGTTACCAAGGAGAATTCAGTTTTACTGGAAAAAAAATTACGGTTATTGAGAATAAACCAAGGGTTCCAGTCCCTCTTAAGAGGATTAAAAGACACGAGAAAACGCAACTACTTTTCAGTGGCACACTCGCGGAAAGTACTGGAGTGTTTCAGGCTATTGCTTTAGCGAAAAGCCTTCATCAATTGAATCTTAAAATTGCACTTCACATTATTGGATATGCGGCCAAACGCGACACATACTTGAGAATAAAATCTGAAATTAACGGGCATGACTTCATCTACCTGACCGGTGGTGATCACCTGGTTCCGCATAGTGAAATTATGCAAGCTATATCGAGCGCTGACTTTGGTATCATCATCTACCCGGCCTCCCCTCACACCCAAAACGCTATGCCAACCAAGCTCTACGAGTATGTTGCCAGCCAACTTCCTATCCTCCTTCAAGATCATCAGCCATGGGTTGAATTTTGCAATTCCTTTCATGGGGCAATAGTCCTAGAGGAGGATTCAAATCCATCACAATTGCTCTCCAGAATGAACTCGGAAGTCTTCTATACGAAAGAACCAGGCCAGGTATCCTGGATCTCGGAAGAAGAAAAGCTCCTTGATCTTCTCGCTAAAATTTGACTCTAAATTATTTTTTAGATTAGTCTAAATTTTATACTTTTGAGACCAATCAAAGCGCCATGCTTAGTCTTACAGAAGAAAATTACCTCAAAGCCATTTACCACCTATCGGAAGATGGCACAAAATCAGTGCTGACCAACGAATTAGCCGAAGCGATGAGCACCAAGGCCGCCTCTGTAACTGATATGATCAAAAAGCTTTCGTTAAAAACATTGATCACATACGAAAAATATTATGGTGTAAATGTGACCAGTTATGGCAAAACAGAAGCACTTCTGGTAATCCGTAAGCACCGGCTTTGGGAAACTTTTTTAGTCCAAAAACTTGGTTTCACCTGGGATGAGGTGCATGAGGTTGCCGAGCAACTTGAACATATTCATTCAAAACGGCTTATTGATAAATTGGATGAGTTCCTCAACTTCCCCAAAGTTGATCCGCATGGAGATCCAATTCCGGATGGTAAAGGGAAAATAAAAGCCCCACCTCAGGTGGCATTAGACCAACTGAAAGCGGGATATCAGGGCACAATCATAGCAGTGAAAGATTCTGATTCCAACCTCCTAAAATATCTTGATAAAATTGGAGCCAAGCCAGGAAAAAAAATTAAGGTGACAGGCAAAGAAGAGTATGATGAATCGATGGAGATTGAGATTGAAGACAAGAAGGTCTTTCTCTCGAAAGAAGTTTCAAAAAATATTTTAGTAACGCAATAGCACAACAGTGAAAGAAAATAGAGCAGACAACGCCCGCACCCCTTCCCCCCCTAACCACCTGGCAGGCAGGCGCACTTACTCCGGAGGTGGGCCTGGAAAATCTTTAAGTGAAGTAAACTCATCTGTGGATACCAATCGCAGAGGCTGGAGAAAGCTCTTTGCTTTCATGGGACCAGCCTATTTGGTTAGTGTAGGGTATATGGATCCTGGCAACTGGGCAACGGATATCGCAGCTGGCAGCAAGTTTGGATATACACTAATCTGGGTTCTGCTGATGTCAAACTTAATGGCTCTTTTGCTGCAAAGTTTAAGCACCCGACTTGGCATTGTCCGTCAGTTGGATTTGGCCCAAGCCTCGCGGGCCACTTATCCTCCTGTGGTAAATTTTACGCTCTGGATTTTAGCAGAATTAGCTATTGCAGCCTGTGATCTGGCTGAGGTTCTTGGAATGGCAATAGGTTTACAACTACTATTTGGGTTGCCCTTAGTGTGGGGTGTTAGCTTAACTGTTTTGGATACTCTTCTCTTGTTGGTTTTGCAAAACTACGGCATGAGAAAAATCGAAGCATTTATTATCGCCTTGGTGGCCATTATCGGAGCGGCTTTTCTGATTGAGATGATATTGGTTAAGCCAGACCTGGGAGAACTTGCCAAAGGATTTGTCCCTTCCCTTCCCAATGATGTGGCACTTTATATCGCTATTGGTATAATCGGAGCCACTGTGATGCCCCATAATTTATATTTACACTCTTCCCTGGTTCAGACCCGGAGGTTCGATTCCTCGGAAAAAGGAATTTGGACAGCTATCAAATATAACTTCGTAGATTCTGCAATCGCCTTGAATGCGGCCTTTCTTGTCAACTCTGCCATTCTCATTCTGGCGGCATCAACTTTCTTTAGGGCAGGACTCCATGAAGTGTCCGACATTCAGGATGCTTATAAATTTTTGTCACCATTAACCGGCACTGAATGGGCTCCGTTACTTTTTGGTATAGCGTTAATTGCTGCCGGGCAGAGTTCTACAATTACGGGCACATTGGCAGGCCAGATCGTAATGGAAGGTTATTTAAATTTACGAATTGCACCCTGGCTTCGAAGGCTCATCACCAGATTGATTGCGATCATTCCCGCTTACATTGTTATTCTTATTTATGGAGAAAGCCAAACCGGTGAATTACTTGTTTTCAGTCAGGTAGTGCTGAGTCTTCAGTTAGGTTTTGCCATCATCCCACTCATTCACTTTACAAGCGATAAAAAAAAGATGGGTGTTTTTGCTATTAATTTAAGGACTAAGATAGCGGCATGGGCCATCGCGATCATCATTATTTCCCTTAATGTAAAATTGGTTTTTCAGGAAGTAAGCGGCTGGATGGCAGCGGCAGAAAACGCATGGGCGATATGGTTTACAGTTATTCCGGTTTGCGTGGGTGCAATTATTCTCTTATTATACATTACAGTTAAACCGCTAATTGAGAGACGAAATGCAGAACGCGAAGCGAGAATACCTCATGGGACAGCCTCTGTGCTTAATATCTCTCAAAAACCTCTTTACAATCGAGTGGCTGTTTGCATAGACTTTTCAGATATCGATTCTCTTACCATTCGAAGTGCTCTGTCCCAAGGTGGTGATAAGGCCAACTATCTATTGATACACGTTGTTGAGACAGCGGGTGCGATGGTGTATGGAAGTGATATTGCCGACCACGAGTCAAGCGAAGATGCACATGCTTTACTGCAATATGTGAGACAGCTTCAAGCGAAAAACTTTAACGTAGAGATGAGAATTGGTTATGGAAATCCCAAACGAACAATACCTAAGTTTGTGAATGAGTTTAATGCAGAACTTTTGGTGATGGGCGCACATGGACATAATCTTGTAAAAGACCTGATCTTCGGAACTACCGTGGATACGGTGCGGCATAGGGTAAATATTCCCGTGTTGATTGTGCGGGATAAATAATGATGTTTCAGGTTCAATGTTGCTAGTTGCTGATCAAAAGGTATAATTTTAGACGCGATGAAATTCTTCATTAAATCTAAAATCAAGAATCTAAAATCTTAATCCCTAATGTCTACAAACGTTCCCTCAGGTCAACCTTCTAAAAATCATAACGACACTATTGTTGCATTGGCAACCGTTCAAGGAGTGAGTGCGTTAGCCATCATTCGCCTTTCAGGAAAAGAGGCTATCAAGATCACTCAGTTAGCATTTTCAGGTAAGAATCTTTCAAGACAGTCTACGCACACCATCCACTTTGGAACGATAAAAGATGGGGACAAAACAATTGACGAAGTATTGATCTCTGTATTTAAAGAACCCAATTCTTTTACGCAGGAAAATGCCGTGGAGATTTCATGCCATGGTTCACCGGTTATTATCAAGGAAATCATTAAAGTGCTATTGAAAAAAGGCGCCCGACTTGCCCAACCAGGTGAATTTACCAAGCGGGCTTTTTTGAATGGCCGCTTTGACCTGGCGCAGGCAGAAGCAGTTGCCGACCTGATCCACGCTGAAACGGATAACGCGAGGCAGGCCGCTTTCAATCAAATGCGAGGTGGTTTCTCACAAGAAATTAAACGGCTCCGTGAAGAACTTATTCACTTTGCTTCATTGGTTGAATTAGAACTGGATTTTGGCGAAGAAGATGTCGAGTTTGCCAAACGTGATGATCTCCGGAAATTAATTCTGAAAATTCAATCCTACTTAAAAGCACTAATCGAGTCGTTTGATCAGGGCAATGTGATTAAGAACGGAATACCCACGGTAATAGCAGGTAAACCGAATGCAGGAAAATCAACCTTATTGAATGCCCTGCTAAATGAAGAACGTGCTATCGTCTCGCACATTGCAGGCACCACGCGCGACTCCATTGAAGATGAATTGATACTGGGCGGCATTACTTTTCGCTTCATTGACACAGCAGGCTTGCGCGAAACCAAAGACGAAATTGAAGCCATGGGCGTTGGACGTACACGCGAAAAAATGAAACAAGCGTCTCTGATCTTATACATGTTTGATTTGTCGCAAACCAACTCCACTGAAATCAAACAGGAAGAAGATGAACTGAAAGCACTAGGCGTTCCGTACATTAAAGTGGGCAACAAAATAGACAAGGCCAATCGATTTATTTTGCGCAGTCTGGAGAACCAGAACTTTGTGATGATCTCTGCCGCGCAGAAAACAAACCTTCAGGATTTAAAAGATCAAATCTTGTCGCATTTTCATATCAACACCGTAAAGCAAGGCGATGTGTTGGTCACCAACCTTCGACATTACCAGAATCTGATGGCCACCAATGATTCCTTAAACCGAGTATTGAGCGGAATGGAAACCAGTGTGACGGGCGACTTCCTGGCCATGGACATTCGCCAGTCATTGCATTACCTCGGTGAAATTACAGGAGAGATCACCACAGAGGATTTGCTCGATAACATCTTTTCCAAGTTTTGTATCGGAAAGTAGGGCGCCACAGTGGTGACGCAAATTTATTGTATCTCCATAAATTTCAGCTTCCCTTCTTGTGGTTCTTTGAATGCGTCACAAGTCTCCAGGTACCGCTCCATTTCATTTATGCTTTCCTGGTTTAAGGTAGAGCTGAATTCATATGCTCTCCTCATCATCCTGATATAGGGGTCTGCAATTCGTTGCCGTGTCAGTTTTCTTAAGGAACCCATGTAATCTTCGCGGTAAACCGTTGGGACAATAATTTTGGATAATCCTTTTGAAGAAAGTTCTGCGTTCATCATCACCCTTGCTATTCGGCCGTTTCCGTCCAGGAATGGATGTACCTCACTTACGAGGAACATCATGTAAATCGCTTTTGCAAAAGGATCTTTCAATAATGTATACCAGTCAAAGCCTTTTTTCAATGTACCGTTGACCAGAGTCCAGTCTACAAAGTCGGTATTGCCTGCTCTGTTGTTTCTGTCTTTAAACTCGCCCGGCTTTTTGGGTTTGCGTGCGTATAAAAGAATTGTATG
>JANOLM010000650.1:0-5985 GCA_031419815.1 Bacteroidia bacterium | reverse complement strand
CTTCTGCTTAAAGTATTGATACCATTGGCCTGGCGATATCTTGCGTGTATGCGTAAAGCGACCAAATTCATTTACCACCCGGGTTTCAATGATGTTGAAAACTTGTTCGGGATTTATGTTACCACATTCAGGACAGGCACCTGGCGTTTTGTAAGCTGCATTAACAATTTCTTGAAAATAAGAGACTGACTCAACAGGGTTGCCATAATAAATCTGAAAGCCCCCGACATCCAAAATTAAAAGCGTGTCAAACATTTTAAAAATATCCGAAGATGGCTGGTGGATTACCACAAAAATCATCTTGCCGCGCAGTGATAGCTCCTTCAGCAAGTCCATAATATTTTCTGAATCGCGTGAGGAAAGCCCCGAGGTAGGCTCGTCCACAAAAAGCACTGTTGGCTCCCGCAATAACTCAAGTCCAATATTTAAACGTTTGCGCTGCCCGCCACTGATCGTCTTTTGTAAGGGTGACCCCACTTTCAAATTCCGGATTTCTGATAACCCCAAATTCAACAAAACCTTTTCCACCAGATCACTGGTTTGTTTTTTTGAATAATGGCCAAAGCAAAGGCGTGCTGCAAAATAGAGGTTATCAAAAACAGACAGGTCTTCGATAAGAAGGTCATCCTGCGGAATAAATCCAATGACACCCTCAACTTTATCGGGGTCATCATGAATGTTTATGCCATTGATCAAAACTCTTCCACTTGAAGGTCTCTCCGATCCATTTAATACACTCAACAGCGTGGACTTTCCCGAGCCGCTAGCTCCCATTAACCCAATGAGTTTACTTCCTCGCTCCGCAATGCCAACATTCTGAAGGCCTGCCCTGCCACTTTTAAAATGATAGAAGATGTGCTCGGCCACAAAAGAAATTTCAGAATCACTTTCCTCTACCAAAAATTTTCCCACTACATCGCTATAGTAAACAGGATCAACCTTGTTACCTCGAATTGTACTGCCGGTGGGAAAGACATCTATTTTTCTGCTTTTCAGCGGAACACTATTTAGCGTGAGCGAAGTAATGCCCAGGTACTTAATAAAATAAGTCTCAATGTCTGCAAGACGAAGGATGGCAATAAGGCCGGTAAGATTTTTAGAAATAATTCTGGGGCCAGGATGTGCGATCGCATCCGATCCTTCATCAATTACTAATATCTGTCGCGAAGCCAGCTCTTCAATATCCTGACCAATTACGAACGAACGCATGGCCTGCAGGTCTTTCAATGGAATCTTAAGGGCTTCACCAATATAGAAGATAAGATTCCCCTGACGTTCGGAAATTTCATTGTCAGCAAAAACAAGCTCAATAATCTTCACAATCAAAACAGCTTTCTGCTGCATCGTGAGTGCCTGGTTTACCTTTTTTGAAATCGTCATGATCTGCGCCCAGTCATCTACAAACTGGAGCGTTTCCTCATCAACGTTTGCCAGCTCAGTGCTTGCTACGCGTTTATTGGTCTTGCAGAAATCATCGAAAAGGTTGAGATAATACCGCAAGGCCTCCTGGTTGAGGTGCAGTGCAAGAAACTCCTTAATATTTGCACGCTCATCTTCGGTGATGCGTTCCTTGGCAACAATTGCAAAAAGTTGGATGATCGCTTTGAGCAGTTCTTCACTCATGTTTCAGTGCGGGCTAAACTTCCAAATTAATCCTTCGCGGGCTTAAAGACAATTAAATGATCAAAGTTTTAAGCTCATTGTGGAAGCCTTTTCATAATTCATGATTTAATGTTTTCTTTGTTTGGATTAAGCTCAAACTGCTATGGATAAATTGAAATATGTTCTCGTATTCTTCCTTTCTTTTTTAATAGTAGAATCAGGAAGGGCACAAAATTCTATTTTTTGGGAAATCTCCGGAAACGAACTCAAATCTCCTTCCTATCTGTTTGGAACATTAAAATTTATTGGGGAGAAAGAGTTTTATTTACCTGCACAAGTAACCAACCGGCTTAAAAGTTGTCAGATTTTTGCCATTGAGGATGAGGTAGACCATCATGCCCAACACGAACTTAATAAAGCACTCCACTTTGCCAAGGGTCAAACACTTGCTACACAACTTACCGCAGAGGAATACAAATTAGTGCAGGAGTTTTTTCTAAAAGAATTTGGGATCAGTAAATCACTTTTTGAAAGCAAGTATGCCACGGTAAAGCCATTGGCACTTTCCATTCTGATGACCAGACTTTCATTGGGCGAAAAAGTGAAATTTTATGATATTGAACTATTGATGTTTGCCAACAAACACAATTTGGAAAGTTATAGTCTGGAATCTATCGATCGCGAGGCTGCGGCTCTAAATTCATTCCCGATAGAAGATCAGGCGAAGTCTCTCTTACATAGCGTGCGTAATTTCGAAAAACAAAAATCTGAATACCAAAAAATCATGGCCGATTATCCCGCAGGAAACCTTGAAGAGATATTTGAATACACATTGCATCCTACTGAAAATAACCCCTTGTTTCTGGAGGAATTTTATTATAAAAGAAATGAAGAATGGTTGCCTAAAATTGAGAAGATGATGGCAGATAAAACTTCATTCATTTCAGTTGGTATTTCTCACCTTGAGGGTGATCGTGGTCTACTGGCGTTGCTAAAAGCAAAAGGATATATACTTACAGGCATTCAGATTAAGAACTAACCAATACGTTTCGTCAGAAGGTCAGCCAGGATTAATAGGCCCTCCCGCAAATATTCATCATTAAGTTTCAAAAGTTCATCCACCGGCATGCCTTCTTTGGAAGTTACTTTAGTGTCTAATTTCTCATTGGTAACCTTCTGTTTTTCAGCTTCATCCATCTCCACCTTGCGTTTGGCTTCGTTAAGGGATATTTTGGTCTGGCTTAAATTTTTCCTTAGCTCCTCTGTTTCGGTAATATATTTTTTAAGGCTACTATCAAATTTTGAGCGATCCAAATATGCTTTAGTGAGTCCCGCAAGAACTTTGTCATTTACATCCAGTACTTTTTGAAAAGAAGTTGGGTTGATTACATCCCAAGGCAATGCACTAGGGCTTGAGCTTTCACCATATTGAGAAGAACTCAAGGCAGATGGCAATTTTATGTCCGGAGAAACTCCCTTGTTTTGGGTGCTGCTTCCGGTGACACGATAAAACTTCTGAAAGGTCAATTTCAATTCGCCTACTTCTTCCTTATCATCAGTAATAAACTGGTTTAAGTCAAGCACGGTTTGCACGGTTCCTTTGCCGTAAGTCGATTCCCCAACTATCACACCACGGTGATAATCCTGAATAGCCCCGGCAAATATTTCGGAAGCGGATGCACTGAATCGATTTGTTAATACAACCAATGGCCCGGAATAGACAACTTGCTTATCGTCATCCAAACCAAGTTCAACCTTCCCAGTCGAGTTCTTCACTTGAACGACAGGCCCATCCTTAATAAATAGCCCCGCAAGATCAATAGCTTCTGCCAATGAACCACCACCATTATTTCTTAGGTCCATGACAATACCGTCAACGCCCTCTGTCTGCAATTCACCGATTAAACGTTTCACATCACGGGTTGTGCTTCTATACTCCGGATTTCCTTTTTGATACTCCTCAAAGTCCATGTAAAAACCAGGCAGATTAATCACACCTAGCTTTAAGTTGCGGCCATTTGATTGATAATTAATTGTACTCTTTTTGGCTGCCTGATCTTCCAACTTAATTTTATCACGCACCAATGTTACTTCTGTAGAAGGTCCGTTGACGCCCGTCAATGAGGGCAGAAAGCTAATCCGTACTGTTGTTCCCTTTGGGCCTTTAATCAACTTTACAACTTCATCAATACGCCATCCAATAACGTCTACCATCTCACCATCCTTACCTTGAGCCACACCAATAATTAAATCGTTATTCTGGATCAAGCCAGATTTTTCGGCTGGCCCGCCCGGCAATATCTTAACTATTTTTGTGTAATCATTTTCAGTCTGCAGTTGTGCACCAATTCCTTCCAACGATAAACTCATGCTCTGCTTGAACAATGCTGAAGCTTTGGGAGATAAATAATTGGTGTGCGGATCGTAAGCTTCCGTAATCGAGTTCATATAAACACTGAAAACATCCTCGCCCGAAAATTGGGAAACTGATTTCACAAAACGCTCATATCTCTTCTTTAGCAAATCTTTTATTTCTTCTTGCTTTTTACCTGTGAGCTTTAAGCCCAATGCCTGGTTCTTTATTGTCATTCTCCAAATGTCATTGAGTTCTGAAACGCTTTTGGCCCAGGGCTCCTTATCACGATCGGTTTCATAATACTCATCTACTGAGTAATCAAACTCCTGATCGATCAGATTACGCATCACATATTCCATTCTTTCTTTATAACGCTTGCGAAAAACATTATAGATTTCATAGGCAGGCTCAATGTTTTCATTTCGCGTTAAATCGTCAATCTTAAATCGATACTTTTCAAAATCCTTTAGGTCACTGGCAATAAAATAGGATTTGTTATTATCAAGTTCCTTAACATATCTGTCTAATATGGCTGATGATAGCGAATCATTCAGGCGCAATTTCCGGTAGTGATTATTGTCAAGGACGTAGGAAATCACTTTGGCTTCTTTGCCATAAATAGGCTTAGATTTTAATTCAAGTGTATCGCGCTTACTCAGGGATCCGAAACCATAAGAAACCGATAATCCCAAAAAGCTAATCACTACAAACCCCATCACCATTTTCCTTCTCATCTTCGAAATTTTTTATCTAACCAAAATCTATGCAAAAGAGATGCCCTAAATCCTCAAAAGGGGTTTAAGCCACTTTATCAATATCATATTCTTCTATAAACTTCTGGGCTTGCTCCAGGGATTGAAACTCATAAAACTTCTTTCCTGCAAGGCTAGAGTGGATTTCAACTCTGATCATGTCAATTCCCCTGGTGTTACGTTTAATCTTTGGCTTCTCATTTTTGTAATCATCCCCTTGTTTCCGGGAGATGTGAAATTGGGTTGCCCTTACATTTTTGCAATATGAACACTGATAATTTTTGACAAGTTCCTTTGGCGATCCGTCTTCATGGCTTTCCACAATTTCTTCCCTAACTACGCGCATGGTATAAAATCCACAATTACCGCATTGCAGAGCCGTAAGGTGGCCCTGATATTTCTCAATCTTGATTTCAGAGGTTTTCTCGTCAATCCAAACATCATAGTCAGTAGAAAAAATATTCTCTTCCGCCTGCATTCCATCTTGCAGGTGAACATCTTCTTCGTCCTCACTTAACAATCTCATCTTATTGCCGGTCTTCGGGTTTACACGGGGGGTATAACGCCACTTCCTAAGCTTTGCATTAAGTTTGGTAGGGTAGTAATAATCGAGGATCAAAGAAGCTACATAGCCTACTAAAGTAACACCCGCAGCAGAAATAAATAGTAAAACAAAAAACCAAGTGCTCACTTCATTGGCGGCACTGTAAAGATTAATGAGCAACCCTAACCCAACGCCCACAGAATAAAATACCCACTTAAACCACTTGATTTCGTTGAGATTTATAAAGTCGTATTTCTCCTTATAATCGGAGATCATAGAGATACGAGAGTTATAAAATAGGTAGATGAAGATGCCAGCTGTGATAAAAATGATAGAAGCCACTATAATTCCACTATGCCAGGCCGCCAGAAACGGACTTTCTTGAATTTCAGTCATAAATACTTTTTAAAAATTTAACTTTTAAAGGTAAAAATAATTCTGGATAACCTAGTTTTAAGAAAAGTGAATTTGCCATGCGCCTTATCATATTTCGTAGTCTAGCAAAGTTCAACAAAATCATTCTTCCACGAATTAGTAAAAAGGATATTATTAGACTCTCCAAGACCGACAAACTTATTGTTGCCTACCGATACTGGATAACGATAAACTCTTTGGAATAGCATTCCGATCAAACTCTTTGTACACACCATCACCGCCTAAATGGTTCAAAAATAAGGTTTACGTAAAATATTTGTGTAAAAATGCACAGTATTATTTGTTTTTATTATAAA
>JANOLM010000649.1:0-7444 GCA_031419815.1 Bacteroidia bacterium | reverse complement strand
ATAAAATCATCAATGTTGGGTGGTAACAAAAACAACTGGTCATTCAGATTTGATTTGAATTTGCTTTGCATGCCTCAATATCCGAAAATTCTATGTTACTTTTAGTTCTCGGTCAGCCTGATAACACCGACCACAGGCTAAGTGTCTGCGAAGCACAGAACTTTCGCTATCTCAAACGACTTGTTGGGTGCTGGCCTGCCTTACTCAATCTTTTTAGTTATCTCCTCCTTCAACGGTTTTAAATGTCGGATCACAATTGACCAAATGATAGAGTCATCAACATTGTCGTAGGAATGAATTAACCTATTTCTCAGGCTTATTATTTGCGAGGCGTTCTTCAAGTCGTTAACGTCCGACTCCTTTAAGAATTTATTAACGGCTTCTCCAATGATTCCAAGGTGTCTTTCAACTGCTCCTTTGGTTTTGAGATCTTTTGAATATTCTCCGAATGATTTTATTCCACTTGTAAAGTTCTCAATCAGCTCGATTGAGTTTGTTATGTCAGACAAAAACTTTCTCTCCTTCTCGGTCATAAATTAGTTTCTTTGTCCGGTCAATGTTGCTCTTTAAATATGGATTGCGAATAGAGTCTTCAGTTAATAAATCTACTTTTCTTTTAAAGAGTATCTCAAGGTTGTCCCACAGGGATAGTAATGCTTCTCCTCTGTCAGCGGGGTCTTCAATGTCAATTTTTACAACAACATCGATATCACTTGTCTGGGGATCAAAATGGTCAGTGATTGATGACCCAAATGCATAAATTTTATCGACCTTGTGAGACCGACATAGGTCAACAAATTCCGTGTATCGTTCTTTAATTAAAGTCGTCAAGTCCATTCTCAAATATACTCAAATTTTTGTCGTCAGGGCGGGCTATTGTCGTTTAGCAAAGTTGCAGGCCCAGCCAAAAGAAACAAGCATTCTTTATTTCACCTTATCTCTCCTCTCTTTCACCTCGCGCCAGGTGGTAAGTATAATCCCTTCTTGTTGGATAAATTTTTTAAACTCCGGATCAATCATGGCCAACAAATCTCCTTTGCGAATGTGGCTTGAGTTAGTAATATAGGGGAACACATCTGATGGTTGGGAACAATGCATGATCACCATCGTAAGCCCTGGCTTCAATGATTTTATCGTTTCGATGTATTGTTGTGTAGCATATTTTTGATGCTCCTTGTCCGAGTCCCTAACTGTTGCCGGGTATTCCCACCCATAGCTAACATTGTGGAGATCATCCAAAACGGGCAGGCCTGCATCCCAAATAGTTTTACCGGTTTGCTGAAATTGCTTTAAAGTATTTTCATCCAAACCTCTTTGCTTACCAATCATTGTGTTGTGCCCGCCCGGAAACATGACAGGAATTTTCTGTTCAATCCCTATTTTTATATAAAGCTGTAAAAATTCGGGCGTGGCAAACAATGTGCCCATGTGCGAGTCGAGATGAGTGGGTTCAAATCCCATCGTTCTTGCTCTTTCTAATTGCGCCAGTATTTCTTTTTCTACCTCCTCAGCGGTCGCATGCTTCACTACATCTTCAACATTTTTCCACATGGCTCCTTCGATATCCACCAAGCCTGGCGCCACAGTTTTTCCTATAAGCGGTGCCCAACGGTAGTCACTCCATTCAGAAGTCAGCGTAAGGTGAAGACCTGCATCTGCTTTCGGATTTTGTTTGAGATAATGAACAAAGCCCGGTACCCATGGTGTAGGCATCATCACACTCACTGATGTTGCTACACCTTTATCCATCGCCTGCATTGCGCCTTCGTTGGAATCCCATGACATGCCTGCGTCATCGACATGCAGGATTAAAATCTTTGCACCTTTCGGGAAGCCAAGCTTTTCGGCATAGGTATCTTGGGCGTAGGAAGAGATAGTGGACAGGGAAAAACTGAGTAGGAGTAGTATAATTTTTTTCATGTGAGTGTGTTAAGTATTTTTAAAGCATTTAAATGAAAAGTGCCACCCTGTAAATGATCTCTGAGTGCCTCTGCGGTTATTTTTTTACCGTAAGGATCAGCGATTCCTAAATAGGGAAATGTTCGCTTGCAAAGCGAATAAATATATAGAAAATATCAGGATGTTGGAAGGCGAACTAAAACTGCATCCGTGATCTCTTTTCAAAAAAGGGCTTGAGGACGGTGCGATCCAGTAAGACAAAAGCCAATCCAAGAGTCAAAATTAAAATGCCGTTGATTAACCATTTCCCATTGAAGGGTATTGTGGGTAATGGATTTCTAGTAAACTCATTTTTTATAGGAAGCTTATCCAGACTTATGAGACTATTCATATTATCGAATACTCCTAATGAAAGAAGTAATGCCAAGACACCAACAGCCACTAAAATTCCGCAGAGTAATAACAGACCGTTTTTTGGCGACAAGGTACTTCGGATAGGCAAATGCTCTAAATTGCTCATCACTCTTTCGGTAAATACTTTGGAGGGTTGTTCAAGCCTGGCTTTGCTGGCCAGAATAGTATGGACTTTGCGTAATTCTTCCAACCGAATTTCTAAATGAGTATTTGCCTTAAGCAGCTCCTCTAACTCGTTTTTTTCTTTTTTAGGAAGGATGCCATCCAGGTATTGAAGTAACTGGTCATCCTGTTTTTGTGTAGTCCGTTCCATAACTATAAAGTTAATGCTTCTTCTTTTAATATTTTTTTCAGTTCATCCGCCAATCGCTGTCTTGCCCGGTGAATTCTTACTTTAATCGTATTTTCATTCTGCCCCATCATTTCGGCCACTTCGTCCAACGAAAACTCTTTTATATAGTACAACTGAATGGCCAGCTTATCAGCCTCGTTCAGTTTGTTCATGGCCTGACTAACAAAAATTTGTTTATCTTCTTTTTCAATTTCACTATCAGCCTTTACAGAATACTCCACAATACTATTTTCTATACTTTGAAATTGTTGTTTATTTTTTCGTTTATAGCTGATGGCAGTATTAAATACGATTCGATACAACCAGGTTGAAAATTTTGCCTGCCGGTTGAAGCCTTTCAAATATTGAAATGCCTTTATAAAAGCGTCTTGCGCGGCTTCTTCTGCCTCAGGTCTGTTTTCAACAATCTTTAGCGCAATTGTATAGGCATAACTTTTATACTTATCCACCAGTTTGGCGTAAAGGTCGCGTTCGCCTGCCAAAATACGGTCGATGAGTTGAATTTCCTCTTGTAATGTGATCACGGGCCTTGGACGCACTTTGTGTAACGGAAGTTACATATATAAGAGAAGTACTTAGGAAATGATGTAAAGAATTTGACGTCATCGCGAGTTCCAGTAAAGGAAGTGGGCGGGACGAAGCGATCCCCAAATTAGGAGATTGCTTCGCCCCACCGCACAAATCCCACGCAGGTACTCGCAAAGACGTTTCATATTTTTGAGTAACATTAATAGGGAGTATGTTTTTAAAGAATTTTTTAGTCTGAGTGTAACCTATAAAATATCGCGTGCGTCAAAGAGGCAAAACATTAAAAATAAAGTTATGAGCGAAGAAGAAATAATAATACCGGTGCTTGGGATCATGCTTCCTATCATCATCACCTTAGGAGCATTTGTAATGATCGTTTATATTCGAAAGTTTTCGAACATTGAGCGAATGGCCATTATAGATAAAGGCCTTAGTCCCGACCTTTTTAAAAAGGAAAGTTCTTCTTCTGGAACATTGCGGGCAGCATTACTCTTAATAGGAATAGGGATTGGCTTTTTAATGGGTGCATGGCTTGACCGGGCCTTTGACCTGGAAGAAACTGGATACTTTTCGATGCTCTTTATCTTTGGGGGTCTCGGGCTAGGAATAGCCTACCTAATTGAGGAGAAGAAGGCGAAGGCGGGTCGTTGATAGTTAATCGTTAATCGGTGGGGAAGACCTCTGTTGGTATGGATGATACCAATAGAGGTCTTTGTCGTTAGGCAAACACCCATCTCATGAGGGTCATCGAAATAATGAAAATGATGACGAGTGAAAATATGTTGAGAAGCAATCCGGCTTTAATCATTTCCTTTATTTTAATATAACCACTTGCAAAAAGGATGGCATTAGGAGGCGTGGAAACAGGCATCATAAAAGCGCAGCTTGCGGCAAATGTCACTGGCATAGCCAACAAAATTGGACTAATGTTAAATCCATCGGCAATGCCAAAAACAACCGGGACAAAGATGGTGGTGAGTGCCACATTACTCATAATCTCCGTAAGTGCCATAGAGATAAAGGTGAGCAAGAAAGTTAATGCGGGTAGGCCGATTGCACCTTGCTGCGATATTTTTTCTCCTACAATTTGAACGAGGCCTGCGTCTTCCATTCCCTCGGCCAAACATAGACCACCTCCAAATAATAAGAGAATGCCCCATGGCAAGTTTTTCATGTCACTCCATTCCAATACAAATTTTGATTTGCTTAGGTTCACAGGCATTAAAAACATGAAGACACCGCCAGTCATGGCAATAGTGGTATCATCTAATAGATTTTTTCCGATCAGTGCGTTTATGTTTTGACGGAAGATCCAGAAGAAACAAGTGACCGAGAAAATTACTAATACTAGTTTTTCTTCTTTTGTCATCTTTCCCAGTTCGTGCAGCTTGCGGTGAATAAGTTTTTCTGAGCCTTCAATGGCTGGCAAATTATTGCGATAAAGAATTTTAGTGATGATGAAATAGCAAGAGGCCAGCAAGGCAATCATCAAGGGTATCCCTACTATCATCCAACTACTAAAACTTACATCCAGGTTGTAAAATCTTTTCATATAGCCAACCATCACCACATTAGGTGGAGTGCCAATGATGGTAGCCATGCCTCCAATACTTGCCGAATAAGCAATAGATAACATTAATCCGGTTGCAAATTTTTTGAAACCCGGATCATCGTGCTGCCCCGTCTCTTTAGCTAATAGACTAGTTACTGAACTGGCAATTGGCAGCATCATAACCGCAGTAGCAGTATTGCTGATCCACATGCTGATGATGGCTGTTGCAAGCATGAATCCAAGGATGATTCCATTGCCACTAGTTCCTGTTAACCGGATAAGATTTAAGGCAACACGTTCATGAAGATTATATTTCTCAAGTCCTAGTGCCAGGATAAAACCACCCATAAATAAAAAAATAACTGGATCTCCATACGGTTGACTAGCCTCGCGAACCGTACTCACTGATAGTAAGGGAAACAACACCATTGGCAATAATGCTGTAACGGGTATAGGAACAGCTTCAGTCACCCACCAAGTCACCATCCAGGCACCCAATGAAAGTACAACGACAGCCTTGAGAGAAAGGGAAGAAGTACCTAATAGGAAATAAATAATCAGGAAGAGTAATGGTCCAGCAATTAGGCCGACTAGTTTAGTTTTAGATGCAAAATTTTCCAAGTAGAGTAGGTTTCAAGATGAGTTAGTTGTCTGACTAAAATGTCTTCACTTATGTTAGTTGGTCAATAAATTCCAGAGTATTCATAGTTCGGGCGATGAGCAATTTTTTCCCGATTCAATCGAGAGGGGATTGTCAAATACCAAGCACGATTTTTAAACCCTCCTAACTAATGGAGCACAAAATAGTGAATTAATCATAAAAAAATCAACGTGCGGAGTGGAGCTTTTTTGACAAAAGTGGTGAGCTATCAACTCGCAATTAATTCTTTCGCGTTTTCGAGTGCCATCGTGGAGGGTCTGGCTCCGCCAATCATTTTAGCGATTTCAGTTACGCGCTCTTCTTCCGTCAGTTTTTTGATGAGACTAACCGTTTTAGCGGATGAGTTATCTTTGTAAACGAAAAAATGGACATCAGACTTGGCAGCAATTTGTGGCAAGTGGCTGATAGAAATAATCTGGTGACGTTTGGCCATCTCTTTCATCATCTTCCCAAGTTGAATGGCAATCTCACCAGAAACGCCACTATCTATTTCATCTAGTATCATGGTGGGAAGTGATGTTTTTTCAGCCATCACATACTTCACGCTGAACATAAGCCGGGAGAACTCACCTCCAGAAGCCACCTGTGTTAACGGTCGTGGGGCAATTCCTTTATTGGCGCTGAAAAATAGTTCGATACTATCAATACCAGTTGAGGTGGGATTGGTTTTATCTCTTTCAATTTTTAGGGAAGCATTGGGAATACCCAGATCAATTAGAAGTTTTATAATCTGTTTGCAAAGTGGAGTGAAAACTTTTTGCCGGGATTTACTCAGTTCTTCCGCTATGCGCTGCAATTCGGCTGATAGAGTTTCAAGGTTTGCTTTTGCGGAGGCAAGCATTTCATCCAGGCTGGATGTTTTATCGACCCGCTGTTGTAACGATTCCTGAAGGTCTAGTAATTGAAGAACGTTTTGATAGCGATGTTTTTGCAGCAATTGGTAGATCAGGCTAAGTCTTCCTTTCACTTCTTCTGTTCGTTCAGGATCAAACTCGATTTTACTTTCTTCTTTTTCAATTTCATTTAAGATATCATCCAGCTCAATCTTCAAACTTTCAATGCGCTGCTGAAGTTGTGCATAGTTCGATGAGTAAGAAGCTACGGAGTTGAGTTGATTCCTTACTTCTGCCAAAGCTGAACTTGCCGAAAATTCTGAATGTCCCAGTTGTTCGATCACCTGGTGGAACCGTGCCTTAATGTCTTCGGCATGTTCCATGATTTTAATATCCGATTCAAGTTTTTCCTGTTCACCTTTTTTCAGGTCGGCCTTTGTCAATTCTTCCAATTGAAATTTTACAAAGTCGGCTTCTTGTGAAAGTGTTTTTGCATCCTCAACAAGAACAGTGTATTCTGTTTTGGCCTTACTGAAATTCTTCCAGGCAGCGTGATATTCCTGTTGTAATTTTTGATTACCGGCAAAGGCATCAATCAGGCGAAGTTGAAAAAATCTATTTCCTAATTCCAAGGTCTCATGTTGCGAATGAATATCCATCAGGCGAAGGCCTATTTTCTTCATGGTGTCTAGCGTAACAGGCGTGTCATTAATAAATGCGCGACTTTTCCCGTTCGAGCCGATCTCCCTCCTGAATACCGTTTGTGTTTCGTAATCCAGGTCTTCTTCGGCAAAAAGATTTTGAAGCTTGTAAGGGGCGATTTCAAAAGAACCTTCTATGATACACTTTTCTTGTTCATCCCACAGCACCTTAGAGTCAGCACGATTTCCAAGTAATAGCCCAATGGCTCCCAACATGATGGACTTCCCGGCTCCTGTTTCACCCGTAATTACGCTCAGGTGATGGGAGGGCTCCATCGCAAGATGTTTTATTAAAGCGTAGTTCTTTATGGTGAGATGCGTGAGCATGGTCGAAACAATTCAATCCTTACAATATTAATTTTTTTATGCAAAAGATGTGTTATTTCTGCCGTGAAAGAAATTACGCGGCATCAAAAAAAACTTCCGGGAAGTTTAGTTCGAAACAATTTTTTGGTAGATGTTTCGCTTTGGGTCAATATTCGTGAGAATATCATAGGCTTCGCG
>JANOLM010000648.1:0-1766 GCA_031419815.1 Bacteroidia bacterium | reverse complement strand
GAACGATATATTTTTAAGCCTATAGAATAATGGAACACATTCCGTCCCTGACGGGACGGCCTCAACTCTGCCGTATTCTCTACAAACATTCGTCCCGCCTTTGGCGGGATGAATCCGGGTCATTGCCAATCATATCATTTGTATCTGTGAACTCTTTCCCCGGTACTTCCAATTATCTGTATACGGATTACTCTACCATCGTTTATCTTCTTGCGTACAAACACACTTCAAAGTAAGGCCGGGTCACCCAACTTCAAAGAAAAAACCCTTCAATCACTATCGCTTTCCAAGTTTTTTTTGAAACTCCAAAAAATCGAGGAACTCAGGAAAAAAGCTGCCCTCTCTCAAAGGCAGCTTTTTTATTGAACTTATACCAAGACGACTACTGCAAAATAGTGATCGTCCCTAAATCGGTAACACTTCCTTTAGTTACAGAAACGGATTCTTTTATTGCACCCAGGTACCCTGTTTTAGGCTCAAAAGTGATTTTATAAGTGCCTCCGGTTAACCCCTTTATCAGAAATTTTCCGGTTGTCTGATCGGCAAAAGCCGTCCCCAACGTGTCCGTACCAACAATAGCATAAACTGCTGGTGATGCATCAACAGGTGAGACTATACCTTTGATTGCTCCGCTCTCGGCTTCAACAATCGTGCGAATAACTGGCTTAAGATTGTACTTGCCACTTGACCCAGCTTTAACAATAGACCTGGCCGCATCAAAATCCAATAAAAGCTTGTAGGTTATGCCATCCAGTAAATCTGCTTTCACCTGAAGCTTGAGCCCCGATTGCTGGGCGCTTGGTGTTGAAAGAGCCATGACCTGCCCATTGATTTTAAGCGAATTATTATTGCCCAAAATCAGGCGTACTTGCGATACCCTGCCTGCAGGCAATTCAATTTTTCCTAATAGCGTATCTAGGCCATTGGTAAGTTTCAGGATATCATAAACCCCTTTATTAACTTCAAGTGATTTCCAACCCCCGTCCTCTGAACCAGAATTCACCTGAACACCCTGAACATCAATATTTACCTCTTCGTAATCTCCAGGGGCATCGGTGAGACGCACTTCCATAAAAGAAGTTGTTTCATTTGTTTTGCCACAGGAGAAAAATAAAAACACGCTAAAAGCCAACGCGACATACATTCCTGTTTTTTTCATATTATTTTAGTTTTAATTAGTTCTTAGACTTTGCTTTTAACAAAAGGTTTAAATGAATTTTTAAAATTTTCTTTTCAGTGTTGGTATCCAGATTTAATACACGAATGTTTTCAATTAATTAACGTTAATGTTTGCTGAGTGTAATCCAACGTTACCGTCTTCGTCACAACTCCATACTCAACCGTGATAATGGTTTCTTTTTCAAATCGCGAATCATAGTTATTGTGCTCATACATTGTCATATTGCCTCCTGGAATTCTTAGTTTACCTGAATACCATTCCGCCTTTACTCCTTTATCACTTGGTTTTGAAAAAAGTACTTGAATCGAATATTTAAGCTTCTGCTTTGCAAGTAAAAGTGATTGTGTTTCATAATTGCCATCAATATCTTTTAGAAACAGTTGGTCATTTGTTATTTCCCAGGTAGCCACATAACCTCGCTTACAAATTGATGAGGCACAAAAAGCCGGCCGCTTTTTCTTGCGGCTAATCCAAAATTCTTCCAGGGGATTTGAATAGAGATTCATTTTTTCCCCATTGATAATAATAACATCAGGAAGTTGTGCTGCCATGATATTTTAGAAGAGTACCTCCACCTTATGGAGGC
>JANOLM010000647.1:0-19868 GCA_031419815.1 Bacteroidia bacterium | reverse complement strand
GTACATCCCCAATCTGGGAGAATTAGTTATTTTTTGTACAGCGTTTGTTGGTGCTTGCTTAGGATTTCTTTGGTACAATGCTTATCCCGCTCAGGTTTTTATGGGCGATACTGGAAGTCTTTCGTTGGGAGGAATCATTGCAGTGCTTGCATTTGCTGTGCGCAAGGAGTTAATGATACCAATACTTTGTGGTATTTTTTTGGTGGAAAATCTTTCGGTGATCATGCAGGTATCATATTTCAAATACACTAAAAATAAATATGGTGAGGGCAAGAGAATTTTTCTTATGTCACCGCTTCATCATCATTATCAAAAGAAGAATATCCATGAAGCAAAAATTGTAACACGATTTTGGATTGTAGGAATATTATTAGCAATTGTAACTCTGGCAATTTTAAAACTAAGATGAGCGAGAGGATTGTAATATTAGGAGCAGGTGAAAGTGGAACAGGAGCAGCCATCCTGGCGAAAGCTAAGGGCTATGATGTTTTTGTATCCGATCAGGGAACAATCAATGATCAATATAAGACCGAGTTAGATTATCACGGCATAGCCTATGAGGAAGGCAAGCATTCAGAGGAAAAAATAATCACTGCATCATTAGTGATTAAGAGTCCTGGCATTCCTGAAAAGGCGGTGATTATTAAGAAAGTAAGGGCAAAGAATATTTCGATAATTGATGAGATTGAATTTGCATTCCGCTTCTTAAAGGGAAAAGTAATTGCTATTACAGGAACCAATGGGAAGACCACTACTACACTTCTCACTTATCATTTAATGAAGTCTGCTGGATTTAGTGTGGCACTAGCTGGAAATATTGGTGAAAGCCTGGCTCGAAAAATAGCGAAAGAAGATCACGATTGGTATGTAATAGAAATCAGCAGTTTTCAGTTGGATGGCACAACCACGTTTCAACCACATATTGGAATTCTATTGAATATCACTCCCGATCATCTGGATCGGTATGAGTATGATATGCAAAATTATATCAACTCCAAGTTTCGTATTGTTCAAAGCATGAAGCCGGAAGATTTCTTTATCTATTATAGGGATGATTCTGTGGTTGTAACAGAACTGAAAAAAAGAGCTATCGAATCAAATACTCTTGAAGTCTCATTGAAAAATGATGTAAGATCCAGTATCTATTTTGATGGAGAAAAAATGCTCTTCTCTTTCGAAAAGGAATCCTTCGGGATTGCACAATCAGAGACCACGTTAAAAGGTTCGCATAATTTGATCAATACAATGTCTGCTGTTTCGGCAGTCTATTTAGCAGGGGCATCCTTTGATTCTATTAAAGCAGGACTAAAGACTTTTAAAAATGCTCCCCATCGGTTGGAGTCAATTGCCTCTATTAAGGATGTGGAGTTTGTAAATGATTCAAAGGCCACCAATGTAGATTCCGTGTTGTATGGATTGGGAAGTTATGCAGGCCCATTGATCTGGATTGCGGGCGGCATAGATAAAGGAAATGATTATAAACTTATCGAAGAACAGGTAAGGAAAAAAGTAAGGGTATTGATTTGCCTTGGTAAGGACAATGAAAAATTAAAGACTGCCTTCAAAGGAGTGGTGAGCGAAATTTATGAAACCCAAAGCGTAAAAGAGTTGGCGCAATTAGCATTAAAAGTTTCCAAAGCAGGAGATGTGGTGTTACTGTCGCCTGCCTGCGCCAGCTTCGACCTTTTTAAAAACTATGAAGACCGGGGCAACCAGTTTAGGAAGGCAGTTCTTAGTCTTAAGGATGCAGTGGATAAGAATTTAGAATACAGTATTTAGAATATAGAAAATGGAATATAGTCCTGCGAAGTCATTTAAGGATTTAATTGTGTGGCAAAAAGCGCATCAACTCGTGCTGGCTGTTTATCAATTAAATCAGTCCTTTCTAAAGGACGAGCTATATGGACTGACTTCTCAACTCCGCAGGTCTGCATCTTCAGTGGCTGCAAATATTGCGGAGGCTTTCAAGAAGAAAAGCAAGTTGGATAAACTTCGAATTCTAAATATTGCTCAGGGTTCTTTATCCGAGACTGAATATCACCTCTTGTTGGCAGGGGATTTAAAGTATGGTGAAGTTAATAGGTTACAAGTTAATGCCGAAGAAGTTAGCAAACTGTTAGAGGCTTATATGAATGCAATTCGAAAATGATTCTAAATACTAAATTCTATATTCTAAATTCTTTTTGCTTATGAAATTGAGTAGAATAAAGGAATGGGCTGACAAAAATCTGCAAGGCGACAGGGTCATCTGGGCAGTTGTATTTGCATTGTCGCTGATTAGCATTTTAGTGGTGTACAGTTCAATAGGCACGTTGGCATTCAAACGCAGTAGCAGCACGGAGTCTTATTTAGTGAAGCACACCCTAATGGTGTTCATGGGTTTAGCGGCCATGTGGTTTGCTCATAAAATTGATTACCGCTACTACTCTAAGATATCGAGGTTGGCATTGTGGGTGAGTGTGCCATTGTTGATTTATACCTTCACCAACGGAACGAGCATTAATGATGCAGCCCGCTGGATAACACTTCCAATTTTCAATACGTCATTTCAACCTTCAGACTTTGCAAGCTTGGCATTGATCATTAACCTGGCCAGCATGCTTTCCAAGAAGCAACAAAATATTGATGACATAAAAGAGTCATTGATTCCTATGTTGATATGGTGCGGTGTGATTTGTGGGTTGATTGGCCTAACAAACTTGTCAACTGCAATTCTCCTCTTTGCTACGTGTATGTTAGTAATGTTTATTGGACGAGTGCCGGTGAAATATTTGGCTATGCTGGTTCTTGTTGGTTTGCTGGCTGGGGCTGTGGCATTGAAATTTGGAGTCAGAGGAGAAACAGCAAAGAACAGGATTTTAAGTTTTATCAATGGAACAGAACTTCCCTTTCAGGCAAAGCACGGAAGGATTGCAGTGGCTACTGGAGGAATTTTTGGAAAGGGGCCTGGTAACAGCGATCAACGAAATATCCTTCCTCATCCGTATTCAGATTTTGTTTACGCCATCGTGATTGAAGAGTATGGAATGATTGGTGGGGTAGTGGTGCTGATACTTTATTTGATTCTCCTGCATCGTGGAATGAAGGCAGCTTATAATAGTGAGCGGGCTTTTGGTGGATTACTTTCTGCTGGTTTGAGTTTCGATTTGGTTTGTCAGGCCATGGTAAACATGGGAGTAGTTGTAGGATTAGGACCAATAACAGGTCAACCACTTCCATTGATAAGCATGGGAGGAACAGCCATGGTGTTCACAGGTTTATCGGTTGGCATTATTTTAAGTGTTAGCCGTGGAGAACAAGAACAAAACTGGGGGCAGCAAGCAGAGAAGGAAGAAGAAGTAGAGGATATTAAGAATTTAGAACAAAAGGCAGCATGAGGTTGATATGTAAGTTAGTTGAATTAGAAATCATCAAAAGCTTCGAGCTTCTAGCAACTAGCTTCCAGCTAATGGTTAGAGAAAACCGGCTAGCAGCTAGCAGCTTGCAGCTAGTAGCCCTTGACTTAGAGCAATCACATAATTCATTAAGAAGTAAGTGAAAGCCTCACAACCATATAGATTGATCATCAGCGGAGGAGGAACCGGAGGACATATCTTCCCCGCACTTGCTATCGCCAACGAATTCAAGTATAGATATCCTGATGCAGAAATACTGTTTGTCGGGGCCTTGGGTAAAATGGAGATGACACGCGTGCCAGAAGCCGGATATAAGATTATTGGGTTGTGGATTAGTGGCCTGCAGCGTAAGTTGACACTATCCAACTTATCATTTCCTTTTAAGTTGATCTCCAGTTATCTCAAGGCGCGGAACATTATAAGGAAATTTAAACCACATGCGGTGATTGGAACGGGTGGGTATGCCAGCGGGCCAATTATGCTGGCCTCAACCAAAAATAATATCCCCTCACTTATTCAGGAACAAAATTCTTATGCAGGACTAACGAACAAGCAACTTGCCAGTAACGTACAGCGAATTTGTGTGGCCTATCCAGGAATGGAAAATTATTTTCCCAAGGAAAAAATAATGTTCACGGGCAATCCCGTTCGAAAAGATATTATCAACCTTGATACGAAGAGAGAAAAGGCGTTAAGCCATTTTGCTTTTAGTTCAAGTGAGCGTACGATGTTGATCCTGGGCGGAAGCCTGGGCGCCAGAACCATAAATGAAAGTGTACTGGCTGGAATTGATAAGTTGATTGATGCTAAGGTGCAGGTGATCTGGCAAACGGGTAAAATGTATTATGAAAGTGTAAAGGCCCAGGTTCAAAATAAGGACTTGAGAAGAATTCGCATTCATGATTTTTTAAAGCAAATGGATTTAGCATATGCTACTTCCGATGTAGTTATTTCCAGGGCAGGCGCGCTGGCCATATCAGAACTTTGCCTAGCGAAGCGGCCTTGCATCCTGGTGCCTTCACCGAATGTGGCAGAAGATCATCAAACCAAAAATGCCATGTCGCTTGTGAATGAAAGCGCGGCTATCATGATAAAGGATGCTGATGCAAGAGAATCGTTAATCAGTGAATCCTTAAAACTCTTGTATGATGAAAATCAATGCGAAAGGCTGAAAGAAAACATAAGTCGCTTGGCCAGGCCAGGCGCGACTGAAGACATAGTTGATGAAATTGAAAAAATAATTGGAATAAAGAGTGAAGTTAGAGCAATACGATAGTGTTTATTTTTTAGGGATTGGTGGCATTGGCATGAGTGCCATCGCCCGCTGGTTCAAGCACAAAGGTATGCGCGTGGCTGGCTACGATCGCACCCCAACTCCACTCACCCACGAGTTGATAGAGGAAGGAATGGAAATCCATTTCGATGATAGAATTGAATTTATCCCCAGATACATCAGCAAAGAAAAAACATTGGTAGTCTTTACGCCTGCAATTCCAAATAATCATCGCGAGCATGCTTACTTGAAAGATGAAGGCTTTACTATTTTAAAAAGGTCAGAGGTTTTAGGGCTTTTAACGAAGAACTATAAAACAGTTGCTGTAGCAGGCACACACGGAAAAACAACAACTTCATCTTTGATCGCTCATATTCTTAAGTGTGCCGCAATGGACATGGTTGCTTTTTTGGGTGGCATCACCACCAATTACGCTTCAAATCTTGTGATGCATGGAGAGGTAAATTCTAAAACCATTGTAGTTGTGGAGGCGGATGAGTTTGATCGTTCCTTCTTGCGCCTTTTTCCGGAGATAGCAGTGGTGACTTCTGCAGATGCAGATCATCTTGATATTTATGGGGATCACAAAAGTATGCTTGCCTCTTTTAAAGATTTTATAAAACAGATTAGTAATGGAGGTTATTTATGTATTCATGAATCAGTCGCTTCGTTGGCGAACGAAGTAGAGTTAACAAAAGAAACTTATGGCATGAGCCAGGGACAATTTTTTGCCGGCAATATTACCCCGACTTCAAGTCGGGGCTTTTTTGAATTCGATCTTCATGGCTTTGGCAAGAAGATGGAGAAGATACAGCTCGGTGTCCCTGGTTTTCATAATATGGAAAATGCCATTGCAGCAACTTTGGTTGCAATGAAACTAGGCGTGGATGAAACTACCATCCGGCAGGCTCTGGCTTCTTTCAAAGGAGTGAAAAGAAGATTTGAGTTCATTATTAAGAAAGACAATTTGGTTTACATCGATGACTATGCACATCATCCAACGGAAATCGAGGCCTTTCTGAAATCATTAAAGTCGATGTACAAAGGCAAGAAGATTACGGTGATCTTTCAACCGCACTTGTTCACCCGCACCCGCGATTTCGCGGAAGGATTTTCCAAGAGCTTGAGCTTAGCGGATGAAGTCTTACTGATGGATATCTATCCGGCCAGAGAAGAACCTATCCCCGGTATCACTTCGGATATGTTGTTTAAAGACATTACTAGTTCTGTAAAAATACGGTGCAACAAGCTTGACGTCATGCAAAAGTTGGAAGACCTTGATGTGGAAGTAGTAGCCACTGTTGGGGCTGGAGATATTGACACGTTTGTAAAACCGATAAAGGAGATGCTGATGAAAAAATTAGTCGATTAGTCAATATGAAATTGTTGATATGAAGATTAACATACGAAAAGAAGTGAAGATAGCGGTAGCACTTTTAGGGCTCTCATTTTTAATTGCCTTTAGTGAGCGAAAGCAAAGTGTTGCTGTGTGTAAAGATATTGTGGTGGAGCTGGATAATCTTCACGAGAACCATTTCATGGACGAAGCTGAGATTTTGAAGCTTGTGGAAGAAAGCGGCCAGTCCATAAAAGGGGTAAGCATTGGGCGAGTTAACCTGAAAGGCATTGAGGCAAAACTAAAATTTGATAAGCATATACTGGATGCTGACCTGTATGGAGATTTGAAAGGCAATCTGGTGGTGAATGTGGAATTGAGAAGACCCATTGCCAGAATCGTGCAGTCGGATGCGCCAGATGCCTACATTTCTGAAGATGGTGTCATCATGCCAGTTTCGGAAAAATATACTTCGCGTGTAGTATTGATCAGTGGTGCATTTGTTAAAACTCTATTGGAGAGTGAGGATTTGAATAAGACAGAAGAGGGAAAGCAATTATTAAAAATGATTGAATTCATACATGAGGATAAATTTTGGAGAGCGCAGGTAGCCCAACTGGATATTAACAGTGCTGGTAAGATTTCCATCTATCCTCAGATTACAGGGCAGCGAGTCGAATTTGGCAAGCCGGAAAATATTGAAGAAAAATTCAGGAAGCTGATGATCTTCTATAAAGAGATACTTCCGCAGCGTGGATGGACAAGGTATGAACGTGTGAATTTGGAGTATGAGGGACAAGTGATTGCTGAGTAGGACTTAGGCATTAGGGCTTAGGAGATTCGTCATGCCCAATACCTAATGCCGATTGATTAAATGAGATGAATTTGAAAGTATAGATTTAAAGAATTAGATAAAAGAAGAACAACCACTAAAAAATATAAGCGCATTATGGAAAAGGAAAAAATAGTAGTAGGTCTGGACATCGGCACAACAAAGATATGTGCTATCGTAGGCCGCAAAAATGAATACGGCAAACTCGAGGTTCTCGGAATGGGAAAGGCTGAGTCAGAAGGCGTTATCAAAGGTATTGTCACCAATATTGATAAGACTGTCTTCGCCATCGGAAAGGCCATTAAGGAAGCAAGCGATATGGCGGGCATTGATATTGGTGTGGTGAATGTTGGAATTGCAGGCCAGCATATTCGTAGTTCCGTGCATCACGGCAGCATCACCCGTAGTTCTAAAGATGACGAGGTGAGCATAGAAGATGTGAACAGGTTGACGGAGGACATGTACCGCATTGTTATTCCTCCTGGCAGCGAGATCATTCACGTAATGCCACAGGATTACACCGTGGATTACGAGGAAGAAATCAAAGATCCAGTAGGAATGAGCGGTGTTAAGTTGGAAGCCGATTTCCACATCATTACGGCACAAACCAGTGCCATTAATAATATAAATAAATGTGTGCGAAGGGCTGGATTAGAAATTGAAGATTTAATTCTTGAGCCGCTCTCTTCAAGTCTTGCCGTGCTTAGTGAAGATGAGAAAGAAGCAGGTGTTTGCCTGATCGATATCGGTGGTGGCACAACTGACATCGCTATATTCTATGATAATATTATCCGGCACACGGCTGTCATTCCGTTCGGAGGAAATATTCTAACAACAGACATTCAGCATGGTCTGATGGTGATGGCAAAACAAGCGGAGCAACTAAAGACGCGTTTTGGAAAAGCTATTGCAGAAGAAGCAAGCCCAAATGAAGTTGTATCAATCCCAGGTATTCGCAACCGGACAGCCAAGGAAATTTCGGTAAAGAACCTTTCTAATATTATTCAGGCCAGGATGGAAGAGATAATTGAGATGGCACATACTGAAATAATCAACTCAGGATTTGAAAATCGGTTGGCAGGAGGGATTGTAATTACCGGAGGCGGCTCTCAACTCAGTTGCCTGAAGCAATTAGTAGAGTACATGACGGGAATGGATACACGGATTGGATATCCGAATGAACACCTTGGCAAGAGTAAAATAGAAGCCGTAAAAAGCCCAATGTATGCAACTGCAGTTGGACTTGTCCTTTCCGGATTTCGGTCATTGGATCAGCGTCAAGACGGATACAATGAAGTAAAGAGTGCACAGAAATCAGTGAAAGTAAAAAAGGAAAAAGCTAATCCGGCTTCTGATTTCTTCTCCGGCATTATTAAAAGAACAAAGGGATTATTGATTGATGATTTGGATGGAAAAAACGAGTACTAAATCAATGTGCCGATTAGCCAATGAGACAATCAGCCAATTCAAATGCACAGTATACGATTAACTATTAACCATTAACGCTAAACACAACCACTAAAATATAATTGTCATGTTTGAACCAGTTACAGGATACAAATTTGACCTCCCGAAACATCATAAGTCAATCATCAAAGTGATTGGTGTAGGTGGTGGAGGTAGCAACGCGGTGAACCACATGTATAGGCAAGGCATCAAGGATGTCGAATTTGTCGTGGCCAACACCGATCTGCAGGCGCTGAACAGCAGTCCGGTGCCATATAAACTCCAACTTGGAGTTAACCTTACCGAAGGCCTTGGCTGTGGAGCCAATCCTGAAGTAGGCCGCGCGGCAGCCTTGGAAAGTAAAGAACAAATTCGCGAAATGTTGGCAGGCACTAAGATGGTGTTTGTCACAGCAGGCATGGGTGGTGGCACAGGAACAGGTGCAGCTCCGGTCATCGCGAAAATTGCCAAGGACATGGACATCCTTACAGTGGGAATTGTAACAGTGCCTTTTTCATTTGAAGGAAAAAAGAAATTGACACAAGCGGAGAATGGTGTCGAAGCTTTTAAGGCATGTTGCGATACTGTGCTTGTTATTCTCAATGACAAGCTACGTGAAATCTATGGCAACCTTGCAATAGGTCAGGCGTTTAGTGAGGCTGACAATGTGTTAACCACTGCTGCAAAGGGTATTGCTGAAATTATAACATTAGCAGGACATGTGAATGTAGATTTTCAGGATGTGCGTACGGTAATGTTGAATGCAGGTGCAGCGGTGATGGGATCTGCCGAGACACGTGGAGACAACCGCGCGATAAAGGCGGCACAACAATGTTTGGCTTCACCACTATTGGACAATCGCGATATCATGGGAGCACAGAAAATTTTGCTCTCCATCATCTCAGGTGAAGAAGCAGAATTGCAAATGGATGAGCTGACTCAAATCACAGAATACATTCAAGGCCAGGCTGGTGACGAAGCAGAAGTAATTTTTGGTCATGGTGTTGATTCCCTTTTGGGCGATCGGATTCGTGTTACTGTGATAGCTACGGGATTTGTCGCTGAAGGAAAAATGATCAGGAAAGTAGAGGAAAAGAAAGTCCATGAACTGGATCGTTCACAAATCCCTTTGTTTGATGCTGTTGATAATTCGGTGAACCAAAGAAATCTTGAATTGGAGTTGAAAATAAGAGATGAAGAGGATAAACCCATTCTGGAAGCACCCAAAGAGAAACCAATTATTCAGCAGCCTGTTGATAGGCCTGTCATTCAGCGCCCTGCCGATAAACCTATTTTAAATGTGCCTGAAGATAGGCCTTTCAAAAAAGAAGAAGACCCGACTGAAAAAAGACCTTATGAGTTTCTTTTTGAAAAACAGGATACTGTGCGTAACGCCAGCGAAGAAGAGGATGATGGAGAAGATGGTTTGTTCCGAAGTGAGGATGAATTTGAAGCGGGTAAAGAAATATCTGCCGATCAGGTAATCAATCATGAAGGCATGATGGAATATCGCAAAACGAAGGAGCGCCTGGAGCAGCAAGCAAAAGACAGAAGGGAGAGAATGAAGGCAAGCAAAAAACAAGAAATGACGAAAGAGGAATTTAATGAGAAGTGGACGTTGCCAGCTTACCTCCGCAGAGGAGTGAAGATGGAAAATGTTCCACATTCTTCTGAGTCGTTTATTTCGCGGTATAACCTAAATGACGACAACAATCTTTTAGGGAACAATAAGTTTTTACATGACAATGTTGATTAGTAACCGTTATCAGTTAACCGTTAAAAGTAAATCGGAGTCAACGATTAACTTTTTTTCGGATAACGATTAACGGATAAGATATGGCATATCCGGCACGACAGGCTTTACTCCATTCGTAGTGGTTGTTGGTGGTAAATATTTTTTGCCGGTGCCGGTATGCCTTCTTTTTGATCAGGAGTATTAGTAGAGCAGGGATTATTTATTTTTTACTGCGCCTGATCATAAGTTTTTTAGACTAAAAGCCGGATGCTATGATCCGGCTTTTTTTTGCATTAACCTTGGAGTGGATTTTTTCTAACTTGTATCAAAACGTGAATCGCCATGAAAAAAGTATTTATCAGGATAGGAACACCACTTCTATTTCTTGTTGTATTTTATTTAGTTGGCCCTGCGCCTTCTTCACCCATTTGGAATCCTGCACTACCGATGGTTCCGCAGGAGTCGGTGGAACTAGAAAAGTATGTAGCCACACAAGAGAGTAGGCATAAACTGAAACCTGATAATGAAGCGCGTATTGTATGGGCTGATAGCACCAGACAGAAAACAAAATATAGCGTTGTTTATCTTCATGGTTTCTCGGCCAGTCAGGGAGAAGGTGATCCAGTCCACAAACAGTTTGCAGAACAATTTGGCTGTAATCTTTATTTGGCGAGACTTGCCGATCACGGAATAGACACCACCGAGCAGTTGCTTTACTTTACACCCGATAGGTGGTGGGCCAGTAGCAAAGAAGCATTGGCCATTGGTAAGGCGATTGGAGAAAATGTTATTATCATGAGTACTTCCACTGGCGGCACCGTGGCATTGGTGCTGGCAGCAGAGTTTCCACAAGATGTTTTTGCATTGATCAATATGTCACCAAACATTGCTATCAATGATCCTATGGCTTGGGTATCGAATAATCCGTGGGGATTGCAACTGGCAAGGATGGTTATCGGGGGCGATTATAATATTCCTAAAGTGAAGCCTGGTGTTGATATGACGTTGAATAATCAATATTGGAATGACAAATATCGTCTCGAAGCAGTTTGCCAACTTCAGGAAATGCTTGAAAGTAAAATGAATAAAGCAACCTTTGAGAAAGTAAAGCAGCCATGTCTTAACCTGTACTATTACAAAGATGAAATTCATCAGGACGCCACCGTGAAAGTGAGTGCTATTCTGGAAATGCAGACCCAACTAGGCACGCCTGATTCGTTAAAGGTAGCTATCCCAATACCCAATGCCGGTGGCCATGTTCTGGGATCATACATTGTTTCGAAGGATTTGGAAAGCGTGGGTGCGGAAGTAAACAAATTTGCAAAGGAAAAATTGAAGATGAAGCCGGTTCAATAGAAGATAAGAATATTTCTCCTTTGAACTGCAACTTTAGAGTTTCATCAGACGTCTAAGCAACAAATCCCTAAACAAAAGCTTTTACTGGAAGTACTAGCCTTGATTCAAGGTCTGGAAACATCTTTTTGTCAATTCGATAAACTTTAATTGTATGCTTAAAAATTATTTCAAGGTAGCCCTGCGCACTATTCTCAAGCACAAGTTTTATTCCGTGCTCAATATTTCAGGACTTGCGTTTGGGTTGACAGCCTGCTTTCTTATCGGGCTTTATATTTTTGATGAATTGAGTTTCGACAAGTTTCATAAAGATTCGGAGAACATTTATTGTATCGCGTTGCATGGAAAGATAGCCGGACAGGAAATCTATACCTCCTCTTCTTGCCCCCCAATTGCTCAAGAAATGGTCAACGAGATTCCAGGTGTTGAACAAGCGATTCGCGTAAACCCCTGGAGGAATGTGGTGATGAAGTATGAGGATAAAGCCTTTACTGAAACCAAAGCACTTTTAGTTGACTCTAACTTTTTCGCTTTTTTTAGTTTTAAATTGTTAGAGGGCGATGTGAAAACAGTGCTCAAAGAACCGAATACGATGGTAATTACCAAAGCATCAGCAGTGCGATATTTTGGAAATCAATCTGCTATTGGCCAACTCATAACTGTAGGAAATGATAATAAAGCTTTTAAAGTAACAGGAATAGCAGAAGAAGCCCCGGCCAACTCGCAAATTCAATTTGACTTGTTGCTATCTTCAGAGTCTGATGAAGACATGAAGTCTAATGGATGGACAAACAATGGGTTGTATACTTACTTCCGGAAAAATCCTAAAACTACAATTGAAAGTATTGATTCAAAACTGAGTGATTTTGTAGTAGAACATGTTGCACCTGAATTGGAACAGGGATTTGGTGTTAGTTTCAAGGAGTTTGAAAAACAGGGCGGAATCTATGCCTACTATTCTTATTCCCTGGCCAGCAGTCATTTGCACCAAGTGCAATTAAATGATGGCATATCACCACGGAGTGACGCCAAGTATGTTTACATCATGGGTGCTGTTGGAATATTTATTTTGCTGATTGCCTGCATCAACTTCATGAATTTATCTACAGCTCGTTCGGCCAGCCGCGCCAAAGAAGTGGGGTTGAGAAAAACATTAGGCTCCGTTCGCTCAATGCTCATAGCTCAATTTCTATCAGAATCTTTCGTATACACATTTGTTAGCACGGTGTTGGCATTAATAGCCGTGTATTTACTTTTACCTGCATTTAATTTATTGTCGGCTAAGGAGCTCGTATTCACAACTATGTTAACACCTGTAATGCTTGCTGGTGTGATCGGAATATTCTTGATAGTCTCGTTGCTGGCAGGAAGCTATCCTGCATTTTATCTTACTTCATTTAATCCGGTGGATGTACTGAAAGGTAAGGTGAAGGCAGGAATGAAAAGCAAAGGCGTTCGCAGTGCATTGGTAGTTGTTCAGTTTACCATCTCAATTACGTTGATCATTAGTACGATGATTGTCTACAATCAGTTAGGCTATTTGCAAGAAAAAAATATTGGCTTGGATAAACAAAATGTTTTGATTTTGAGAAATACACGCAGGCTCGCCAACAATATGGATGCCTTCAAGGAATCGTTGAACAATCAAAATGGAATTAAAGCGAGTTATACGAATAACGTATTTCCTGGAGTAAGCAACACCACCGTGTTTCGCACAGTCGGTACAGATCAGGACAGGATTTTAGGCACCTACTTTGCGGATTACGATCATTTGAATGTGTTAAAAATTGAATTGGCAGAAGGCAGGTTTTTTTCTAAAGATTTTCTGTCTGACTCCACCGCTTGTTTAGTCAACGAGGCTGCTGTAAAGGAGTTAGGCTGGACAGATCCACTCAATCAAAAGCTTGTCAATTACAATGGCGATAAGCCTTACGACATGCAGGTTATCGGCTTAGTAAAGGACTTCAATTTCGAATCTTTCAAATCGAAAGTAAGGCCTTTGGTTATTCAGTTAATAAAGAAGGCTAATAATATGTTGATCCGCTACGAAGGCCCAGCAAAAGACGCTGTTGCGAAAGTTGAAGAGCAATGGAAGAAGACCGCAGCAAACGAACCTTTTGAGTATGCATTTCTTGATCAGAATTTTGATGAACTATTTAGAGAAGAACAAAGGCTTAGTCAACTTTTTACAGTCATGACTGGTATTGCCATTTTTGTAGCTTGTCTTGGGCTACTCGGCCTGGCATCATTTACCGCTGAGCAGCGAACGAAAGAGATCGGCATTCGCAAAGTCATGGGTGCTTCCGTTTCATCTGTAAGTGCACTGCTCTCTAAAGAATTTATGATATTGGTAGGAATTTCATTTGTGGTAGCAGCAGGCTTAGCCTGGTATGCAATGGACAACTGGCTTAGCACCTTTGCATATAGAATAGAATTGGGAATAGGTGTTTTTCTAATCGGGGGTGTACTTGCTGCAGGCATTGCCTGGCTCACCGTTAGTTTTCATTTTATAAGAGCTGCGAGGTCAAATCCTTCTGATTCGTTAAGATACGAGTAGAAAAGATGCTGGATACTAGTATAGCGAAAAGTTAATTACGCAACATATTAAATGTAACAGAGATCATGAACCTTCATGCTTATAGCCCTATTTCTACTATAAGCATACGACCCATCGGGGTCGAACCCTCAAAAGCATTGTTGAAGATTTAATTGTTACTACACTAGTTGCTGGATCAAGGCTAGCCTGTAGAATCATACCGTTAGTCAAAATCCTACCAAGATTTGTTAATGCAATGTCGTTGTTTCTGTTTAGGATTAGTAGATTTCTATTTCTAAACCTTAAACATGAAAAATCTTGCGTGTACATTGACAATACTCTTTTTAGTAGGAACCAGTTTTGCGCAGTCATTTGATCCAAAACTATTTTCTCAGTTAAATTTTCGTTTCATCGGGCCTGATGGCAACCGCATGATCTCTGTAGTAGGTGAGCCGGGCAATCCCAATGTTTCCTATTCGGGTGCTGCATCGGGAGGCATCTGGAAAACGGAAGATGCCGGTGTCACCTGGAAATCCATATTCGATGATACGGAAGATTCTTCCATTGGCGCATTGGCTATCGCGCCATCCAATTCAAAACAAGTATGGGCAGGTACAGGTGAAACTTTTTTAATTCGCCCGGCTCATGCTGTTGGCAATGGTGTTTATAAATCTTCCAATGCAGGCAAGACCTGGAAGAACATGGGGCTTGAAAAAACTTATCGCATCAGCCGGGTGATTGTTCATCCTACCGATACCAATACTGTCTATGTTGCCTCATTAGGCCATGCACATGGGCCACAGCAGGAGCGAGGTGTTTATAAAACAACAGATGGTGGAAAAAATTGGGAGCGGGTACTCTTCTTAAATGAAAACACGGGCTGCTCCGATTTTTCGATTGATCCTAAAAACCCTAACATATTGTATGCTGCTATGTGGGAAGTGGAAATAAGAACATGGAACCTAAAAAGTGGCGGCTCATCAAGTGGAATATATAGAAGTAAGGATGCAGGCAAAACATGGGAGCCTTTGCGCAATGGCTTAGAAAGCGGCCCTAACCATCCTGTCGGAAAAACTTCGGTGGACGTTTCTTACACTAATCCTAATATTGTTTATGCGCTAGTGGAAGATAAAGAGCCACGACTATATCGATCTGAAAATGGTGGAGATAGTTGGAAGTTAATGCAGAAGGATCATTCCATGGGGCAGCGCGCAGGATATTATACACGCTTGCGGGTATCAACATCTGATGAGAATACTGTATACACCATTTGTGTAGGTGTAAAAAAATCAATTGATGGGGGTAAATCCTTTGACAAAGATTTTGGCCCATGGTCGGCTGGGGGTGACAATCATGATATGTGGTTTGATCCAAAAGATGGTAATCGTATCATGTGCGCACACGATGGTTGCCTCAACATGACATTTAACAATGGGAAGAGCTGGAGAAATATCAATCTGCCCATAGCACAGATGTATCATATTGCTGTCGATGATCGCGTGCCCTATTGGGTGTATAGTAACAGACAGGATGCCTGGTCGTATCGTGGTCCAAGCCGTTATGCAGGCGATGGGTCAATACCTTTGGGTACATGGCATGGGGTGGGTGGTTGCGAGAGTGGTTATGCGCAACCGGATCCGTTTGATAATAATATTGTATGGTCGGGCTGCTACGATGGTGGCCTTGATATCTTTGATTTGACCACCATGCAATCACGCGATGTGCGTGTGTGGCCTCAAACACAAATAGGTGCGGCACCTGCCGATGCAAAATATAGATGGCATTGGAGTTTCCCGATGGTGTTATCCAAACATACCAAAGGAAGGGTTTGGGTAGGAAGTCAGTATGTGCATGAGACCAATACTGGTGGACAAGGTTGGCAAGTCATAAGTCCGGATCTGACTACCAATGATAAAACACATCAGCAGAATTCTGGTGGAATGGCCAGTGATAACTTAATGACATGGGATGGCTGCACGCTTTATTCAATGTCCGAATCTCCGATGAAGGCAGGAGTACTTTGGACAGGAAGCAACGATGGAATTGTTAACGTAACACAAGATGGCGGTAAGACATGGACGAATGTTTCAGCAAATGTTCCCGGTTTACCTAAATGGGGAACGATACGAAATATTGATGCTTCTAATTTTGATGCTGCCACTTGTTATATTTCAGTGGATGCGCACTATGTTGGTGATTTTGGTTCTTATGTTTATAAGACTACCGATTATGGCAAAAGCTGGAAGCGTATTGATGTAAACCTTCCAGCCAATAATTCCAACATTGTTAATCAGATCAAAGAAGATCCTGCAAAGGCTGGATTACTTTGGCTGGGAACAGAGAAGTCATTATATTTTTCACCGGATGATGGACTGCATTGGATTCAATTGAAAAGCGGCTTGCCTCCTGTACCTATTTTTGGAATTGAAATACAGAAAAACTTTAAAGATTTAGTTGTTGCTACGTATGGACGAGGGATTTACATCCTGGATGATATTACTCCAATCCGTGAATTTTCTGAGCAGGTTCAAAATGCTGAAGCGCATTTATTCTCCCTGCGCAATACGTATCGGTTCCAACCGATTAATGGAATTAAAACAGAAAATAGTTTTGTGTCAGGACAGAACCCTCCGGAGGGAGCAGACATTAATTATTATTTAAAGGCCAAATCAAAAGATAGCGTTGAAGTTTTGATTTTCAATTCCAGAAATGAGTTGATTCAAAAGATTAAAGGAAAGAATAAACCTGGGATCAACCGTGTTTGGTGGGATTTGAGACATCAGGAATATGTATTTCCGAAATTAAAAACTAAACCAAGAGGAAAAGAAGATTGGGTAAAGCTGGATGATAAAGGTGAGCGCACCATGTTTATTTATGATTTGGATATCGGACCAGGTATGACGCCTCCCATGACGCCCCCCGGAATTTATACGATTGTCTTGAAGGCAAATGGAAAAGAGTACAAACAATCATTGACGGTACTTAAAGACCCAATCACGAAAGGATCAGAAGCTGACATTGCGAAGCAGTATGATTTTGGTAGAAAGCTTTATAGTTCCACAAGCTCCACTTTACAGTTAATTGGTGAGATGGAAACTATGCGAGCGAAGCTTCTTGCGAAAACCGGGGGCCTGCCTACCGGACAGGCAAGCAAGAAAGCTGCACTATTGGAGGATAAGATCTTTCAATTGGAGGCAGGGCTTCACGATATTCATCAGACAGGTGCACGTTTTGATATTTTCAGAAAGCCACCCCAAATATTAGAACGTTTGTTGGCGATGGCTAAAGAAGGACAAATATCCAGTGCCGATGCGCCTCCAACAGATCAGCAACAGGAGGTGTATGAACTAACGAATACAAAATTGGAAGAAATAAAAATCAGTTTTGAAAACCTGAAAAAGACGGGTGATGTGAAATCGTTAATGAAATAAATGCACAGCCACTGATTCACAGATTACAAAATCAATCAGTGAATCAGTGGCTTATTTTTTATCTCTCTTTTGGAGTTCTTCGAAGATTGATATGTTCATCAGAATCAAGAGCATGCCGTAAAAAGTATCCTCAAAAGGAATAGTGCCCATTCGGATGCCGAGGTTTTCAGCATTGTTATACCAGACTACTTCTTGTTCAATTCCAGCCCCAGTGAGAATGCCATTCACGATAAAAAATGGAATTAAGATAAAGAGGAAGGAGATGTAGAATTTCCCCAGGTAAGACGGCTTTACAATTACTTTTAATAGAATTATGAAAAGAGAGCAGCTGATAAAGGTAGTTGCAGTGTACCACCTTGAAAGATTGAGAAGCCCGCTGGATAGTAAAAAGAAAACCAGTAAATAGGTTATGTATTGAACAATGGTGTTGGAGATACCTTTCTTAATTAGATAATTAACCGCCTCATATGTGAATACGCACGCATACGGAACACAGATAAAAAACAGAACTTCTTCGATAGGAAGATTAAAGAAATAGATGCCCGTAAGGTAACGAGGATTGAACCCCCACACACCCATTCGTGTAAACATGATATCCCAAACTATAAAAATGGTACTTGAAATCAGTATAGCAGGCCATAGGTGTTTCCACTTTTTTGAGAAATTGGCTTTGGGATAAAAGCTGAATATGAAGGGGAAAAGGATGGAAAGTAGATCAATAGCGAGATATAGAAATTTTTCTTGAATCATGATTTTGAAGGAATTCTTTTGATGAAACTTCTACTCCGTGAGCTGTGCACAATCCCAATAATTGAAATGGTCTCTCGGTCGATCTTAAAAATTATTTTGTAATTTTTGCAAAGGGCTTGGCGATAGATTTTCCCTCTTGTTTTTCTTGCTGGACATTCAGGAAAATAAAAAGGAAAGCATGCGATGTCTCTTATAATCTTATTTTCAATTGCTAAAACCACTTCGGATGCAACAGAAGGCCTAAAATCGATATGAGATATATACTGATATATTTCCCTGAGGTTAAAAAATGCATAGTTGGAAATTCTTAATTCGTATTTCGAAGCTGTTGGCATTTTTTTTTAAACTCATCGGTGGTCATGTATCCGCTTTCTTCAGCTTCTTTTACCATAGCACTAAACTCTTCAGCTCTTAACGGCTTTCCTGGTTGGGTGTAACCCTTTGCTTGCTTAGTTTTCGCTTCTTTTATTGAAATCATAATCGAAGATATAAAGATTTATGTTATTGTGTTTCCTGCCTTTCCTTTTTGAAAGTAAATTTCTTTGGCTCGTATTTCTTGGGTGCATAAAGAAATCCAAAAGCTTCGCAGTTTTCTTTGGTGTGCTTACTATGATGAATATAATGAGCGTGGATCATTCGCTGTAAATACATACTTCGTTTCTCCGGTCTCCACTTCATACGCTGATGGACAATAATATCATGGAAAACGAGATAAAATAATCCATAACAAAAAATACCAAGTCCAACTGCTAACATATAAGGATTATAACTTACCAAAGAGAAGTAGTAGAATAATCCAATAGAAGGAATACTGAACACTACGGCAAACCAATCATTCTTTTCGAGGTTGTGATCATGAACCGTGTGGTGCGATTTATGCCATACCCATAAAAAGCCGTGCATCACATATTTATGCGTGAACCACGCCATAAATTCCCAAAATAAAAAAGTGGAAATGGTAATAAGAGAACAAATGAATATCAATATCCAATCCATAACTAAGCAGTCTTCAAAAATCCGGTTTTGCTCTTACTGAAATATTCCTCTAAAACTTTAAATCGATGGTTAAAAATACGATTTACCTCGCCCTCCACAAAGATCCAATGTGCCAGCTTGCCAAGTAATCCAAGCGGGATGGCATAGTTAACCTCATCGGTCATTTCAACTCCACCAGCCACTTCCCTAAAGTGATGTTGATGATGCCACAAGGCATACGGCCCAAAGCGTTGCTCATCAATAAAATGAAAAGGCTCTTTCACCTGGGTTATCTCTGTTACCCAATGAACTTTAATTCCTGGCAACACACTCACATTATAGCGAATGATTTGTCCTGCATAGGCTTTATCTCCACCAGAAATGTAAAGGATTTGAAAATGCATATGCTCGGGAGTGATCTTAGACAGGTTTTTAGGGCTTGAGAAAAACTCCCATGCCTCTGACATCGAAATGGGAAGAAATTGGTTTCTTTTGAGATTGTAGATTTTCATGCGAATCTTTAACAACAGGGAATAAAAAGGGTTTCAAAAGTTCTCTAAATTCTGCAACTTTAGAATTATGCTTCCATGTATTCTGCGATTCAAAAAAGCCTTCTTTGCCTTAACTTTGCTAGTGGTCACGATGTTTGTTTCTTCCTGCCAAAAGTCGCAAGGAGTTGCAGATTCAAATGATTCTGTTGATTTTAATCTTCATATACGTCCTATTTTATCTGACCGCTGCTTTAAATGCCATGGTCCGGATGGAAATCAACGTAAAGCAAACCTTAGACTGGACATGTCTGAAGG
>JANOLM010000646.1:0-15385 GCA_031419815.1 Bacteroidia bacterium | reverse complement strand
AGATCAATTACCGTGCGTTCTCCAATCTCCACAATCTCATCGTCAATGTTCTTGGTTGTTTTGGCTACAATCTCTTCAATTCGTGCCGGGTGAATTCGACCATCTTGCACTAGGCGATGTAATGATAATCGTGCAATCTCCCTTCTCACAGGATCAAATCCTGAAATGATGATGGCTTCCGGGGTATCATCTACGATAATCTCAACTCCCGTGGCCGCCTCCAGCGCCCGGATGTTCCTTCCTTCGCGACCTATGATCTTTCCTTTGATATCATCACTTTCAATATTGAAAATGGAGACGCAGTTCTCAACGGCATGTTCAGTGGCCGTGCGTTGAATAGTTTCTACTACAATTTTCTTTGCTTCTTTGGTAGCGGAAAGCTTAGCCTGTTCCATAATATCCTTAATGTAGGAGCTGGCTTTCGTGTTGGCTTCTTCCTTCATCGACTCCACCAATTGATCACGGGCTTGTTCAGCAGAAAGTTTAGAAATCCCTTCCAATACGGCTACTTTCTGTGCATTGAATTTATCCAATTCTTCTTTGCGTTTTTTTACAAGTTCATGCTGTTGTGCAAGGCTTTGACGTTCTTCATCTACTTCTCCTTCTTTCCTTTTCAGGGTTTCCAGTTCTTTTGAGATTTGAGATTCGCGTTGTTTGATCTTTTGTTCGTTGGCGATGATCTGGTTTTTTTTGCGATTGGCTTCATCTTCAAAATCCTGCTTCATCTTCAGTAGTTTCTCTTTTGCATCTAGGATTTTGTCTTTCTTGATGTTCTCACCTTCAAGTTCTGCCTCTTTGATGATCAGTTTTGCCTTTTCAGTGGCATTCTGTTCGTTCTTTTTAATTTTTCGCTTGTAAAGCATAGAGCCAAAAAGTAGGCTTAGTAAAATGATAAGGATCAGGGCAACTGCTCCATATATAATGATGACTTCACCGGATGTTGGCCCCATTCCAAATGCTATTATTGCTTTCATAATTTGAAATTAAATTGTTAGCAAACCCGCTCACCATGAGTTTGACTGTCCTCTTGTAACGAATTGATTGAAAAAACCAATTAGTAGCCTAAGACCAGCCAAGAGACCGAAAATTGAAGGAGGGGAAAAGAATAGAAGATTAGAGCGCTTGCGAAACCAGATGATTGAGTTGATTAACCTTTTCAATCACGGTTTGGTCGATTACCTGGAGATTTTCTTCATCTGCCATTTTATCAACCAGACAATCGAATGCTACCATTGCCAACAAATCCTGCTTGTCGTCAATGCCGAATTGTTCCCGATAATGTTTGATTTTCTCATTGATGAGTTTGCCTGCTGCCCGCACTTTTTCTTCTCTCTTGCGCTCTACCTTCATCGGGTACTCGCGGTCAGCAATTTTTATTTTTACGGATAATTCCTCCATCAACTTAAACCGGGTTATCTACTCAAATGAGCTATGCACTTATCGATTTCTCGGATGTACTCGTCTACTTTCCTTTTCAACTCCGAAGCACTTCCGTCTTCCGGGTTTATATGGTCTACAATCTTAGTGATTTTAATCTGATTTTTAAAATTATGAAGTTGCTCTTCCCGCTTCTTCAGATCGGTTTTAAGCTCGGTGTTCTCCAGTCTCAATCCTTTCATCTCGTCTTTCACCGTTTTATGCTCATTGAGCAATACCAAAATCTTGCGTTCTAAGCCGTTGAGGTTGGATTTTAATGCTTCCTGGTCCATGATATTATTTCAAGATTCAAAGTTCAGTTTGATTTTTGAAGTGCGATTTTAGAATTTGTAGGGTTAGGCAAAGATTCAATGATCACCAACATTTTGCCACTACCTGCGTTTTCAAAACCTACTTCCTAATTATTGCCCCCATCTTCCCCTCAAATGCCTCCATCAGCCGGGCCATTGTTTTGTCAATATCTTCGTCAGTTAGCGTTTTGTTCTCATCCAGCAAGGTGAAGCCTAGTGCATAAGCTTTTTTGCCTTCCGGGATTTTGTCACCTTCATAAACATCAAACGCAATGATGTCTTTGATCAACCGCTTCTCGGTGGCCAGCACCATTTCTTTAATTTCTGAAAACGTAACTTGCTTGTCCAATACGAGGGACAAGTCGCGCCTCACTTCAGGGAACTTTGTCACCTCTTGTATCACGAACTTAGGGTTTGCGCCTTTGAAAAGCAAGGCTGTATTCAAGTCTGCATAAAATATTTCCTGCTTGATGCCAAAATCTTTTACCAACGCAGTTTTTACCTTTCCCACTTTCCCTATTTCCTTAGTTCCCTTCAAAATCTTCATCCCATAATCGAACAACGGATCAATCAATTGTTCTTGTTTTATATTTTCAACCGATGACTTTTGTAAAACATGGGCAACTTGCTGTGCTAAATCATAATACGTGATAGCCCGTGTTTTATTTTGCCAGTTCTCTGTTTCAAAATTTCCGGTTACATATAATGCCAAGCGTTCCTCCTCCTGGTATTTTTGATTTTGTTCGCTGGAAGCAGTTTTCCAATAGATTTTTCCGGATTCATACAACTTCAAATCCTTCTGCTTGCGGTTAATATTGTAAGAGCAAACTTCAAGGCCGGTGAAAAGCATTGTTTGTCGCAAAATGCCTTGTTCCTCGCTTAGTTTATTTAAAATCTCAACAGGCTCTCCACCAAAACTTAATTTATATTTCTGCTGATAGGCTGCATTCGTCAGAGAGTTTGTAAGGATTTCGTAGAATCCGTTGGCCACAAGCATTTCGCCAATGGATTTTTTGTATGTATTGATATCCTTTTCAGGAAAGCTGGCCAGGTAATCTGTTCCTGCAATTTCAGATAATTCAACATTGTTAAAGCCATAGATGCGCAGGATTTCCTCCACTATATCAGCTTCTTGCAACACATCAACTCGATACGGAGGAACGGAAACGTTGAACCGATCTTCCTGTTTATCAGAAACCTTAATATCCAGGCTTTCTAAAATTGAAAAAATCTCTTCACGCTGAATGGCTTTACCGATGAGACGCGTTACATTCTTGTCTTTGATTTCAATGATTCTGTTTTCAACCTTGGTAGGATAAACATCCACAATCTCGGATGAGATTTGACCACCCGCAATTTCTTTGATCAGCAAGGCAGCGCGTTTTAGGGCATACAAGGTCATGTTCGGATCGGTGCCACGCTCAAAACGGAACGAGGCATCTGTCTTCAATCCATGATGCATTCCAGTTTTACGAATGTACTGAGGGGAGAAACAAGCGCTCTCTAAAAATATAGCGCTAGTCTTTTCTGAAATACCCGATTTGACTCCACCAAATACTCCGGCTATGCACATGCCTGCCTGTCCGGCAGGCAGGCCTTCTTCGGCATTGCAAATCATCAAATCATTTGCAGTAAGAGTTCTTTCTTTATCATCCAGTGTTTTGAATTTTGTTCCTGACGGAAGTGTCCTCACAAGTACTTTCTTGCCCGTGATTTTATCCGCATCGAAAGCATGTAAAGGTTGCCCCGTTTCGTGCAATACAAAATTCGTAATGTCTACAATGTTGTTGATTGTAGAGAGGCCAATGGATTTAAGTTTGTTCTTCAGCCAGTCAGGAGACTCTCCTATGGTTACACCAGAAATAGTCAAAGCTGAGTAACGTGGACAGGCCTCCGAATTTTCAACGGTAACCGGAATTGACAGTGAAATATTATCAGTTTTAAAACTTTCAACGGAAGGTAATTTGAGATCGCGTTTTTTCGCAGCTTTTATATCGCGCGCGACACCAATGTGCGAAGCTGCATCGGCTCGGTTTGGTGTTAACCCAATTTCTATTACGTAATCCGATTGAATGTTGAAAAACTCTGCAGCTAAAGTTCCATTAGGCACTGTTGTGCTTAATACAATAATTCCAGCATGACTTTCACCTATCCCAATTTCATCTTCTGCACAAATCATCCCTTCAGATTGCTCTCCACGTATTTTTGCAGTCTTGATGGCGAATGGTTCGCCTTTAAAAGGATGAACAGTTGTTCCCGGAGTCGCAACCACCACGCGCTGTCCGGCTGCTACATTTGGCGCACCGCACACGATACGCAAAGGCTGTTCCCCACCAACGTCAACAGTGGTCACAGAAAGTTTATCAGCATTAGGGTGTTTAGCACACGTCAACACTTCGCCAATTACAAGGCCTTTCAATCCTCCTCTTACGGTTTCAAAAGGTTCTACACTTTCTACTTCTAGTCCGGTTGATGTAAGGGTTTTGCCAATCTCTTCAGCCGATTCGGGTATATCGATGTATTGTTTGAGCCAGTTGTAGGAAATTTTCATTATTCAATAAAATGTAAGCCTCAAAAATAAGAGTTTGCTATCGCTTTTCTAGCAGTAAAATAAAGTCTTCTGGAGTTACGTTGATCTCTCTAAGAATCTTATGAATAAGAGGTCTTCCTAAATCTCTTCCCGGATGATGCGGAAGTGTTGTGTAACGGCCATCTGGATGCTTGTAATAAGCATGGCTACCTTTTTGACGAACGAAGACAAATTCTATTGCAAAAAGAACCTTTTCAAATTTTTTGGAATCAATAATTGGCAGTCTGCTCATTGTCTTTGTTTATTTTTGAGCAAAGCGGAATGGCATTGAAGAAAGGTTTTAGGACGATTGAAACTAGTCGCTAGATATTGACCATAACTTGTTGTGTGCCAATAAATTCAGATTGAATTTTGTCGAGATCTTTTTCAGCCAACTCTTCTAGGCAAAGAGTAGCTACTTCTTCTAAATTTTTGTGAAGTTCATCTAAAGTTTCGGCTTGCGTATGAGCAGATGGAAGTGAAGGGATGTAACCGATATAAAGCCCGGTTTCTGGATCTCTTTCGATATGTGCCGTAAATGTAAATTTACCTTTCATTGCATCTAAGTTAATACTTTATTCTCTACTCATGATAATTCTTCTCTCCAGCCCTGATCGCAATCTTTAGAATATTGTCTTTTGGAGGAAAGGGACAAGAGAATTTGTCTGAATAAGCGCAATAAGGATTGTAGGCCAGATTGAAATCCAGGGTAATAGAAGTAGCTCCAGGTACTTTCTTTATATCAAGATAGCGGCCAGCCCCATACGTCTCATCTGCGCTGGTAGCATCGGCAAATGCCAGGAATAATTTTCCGCGCTGCGAGCCCATGTCCATTACTTCTAATAACAGCAGTTTATTTTCAACACCATCTGAACTGAATGTGGCAAAAGCGTATTCCAAATATTTTTGTTCCTTTCCATCACTTGTCGGGAGGGAAATCACTTTTTTACTATCTATAGAAACCAGGTTGGCCGTTAGCCGATACTTTGAATCAGGGGGAAAATACTTAAGGGCGGTAAAAGTTTCTGAGCTATCGGCAAAAGGAGATTCGTCTCCACTTTTCAGCAATGCATTTTTCTCTTCTCTTGATTTCTCAATAACCTGAATATATTCTTCATCGGATTGCCCACCACTGAGCGAATAAAAAATAAAACCAATGATTGCCGCAGCAAACAGGACAATAGGAATATAAAATGATTTCATAACGCTTAGCGCTTAGCGATTAACGCTTTGTTCTGCTTTTCCCATGCATTAATTAAATCGATATAACGGCTGCGAATAGCGAAGAACTGTGGGATACTTTGATCAGGTAGATTGCCGCTCGCATTTACCAAGACACAAATAGCGATCTTGTTTTTTCGGTCGAGTGCTACTTCACTGCGATAGCCGTTGACATAGCCTCCATGATAATCGAGCGTGTCATTTTTAAACGTCAGTACTCGCCAACCCATGGCATAGTAGGAAGCCTTGGGTCTTTTCCATCGCCAGAAATTTCTATTTTTTGAAATGGCTTTTACTTGTGGTGTAAGAATGTCATTTAGAGTTTCATCTGATAAAACATCGTGGCGGGTTCCCAGTAGTGCTTTTAACCATAAACCCATATCGGCAATGCTGGCATTTACCCCACCGGCAGGAGCAACATTGTAGTAGGTATCGGATATGGCAGTAGGCCTCCACCCACGTTTTGTAAAATAATGTGGCCTTGCAACATTAGCATTACCCGTGATGCCGGCATACGAAGCAGATGCATTGTGCATGCGCAAGGGTTGAAATATTTTTTCTGTTAAAGCTTCTTCATACGATTTGCCGGTGGCGGAGTGAATTACTTTTTCGATCAAGCTATACCCAACATTCTGGTAACTGTATACTTTTCCGGGTAGGCCAATTAAATTCACTTCCTTTAGGTGAACAAGTAACGTGTCCAGAGGAACTCGTTCCTCCACCATGTTAGTAAAGGCATGATAGGGTAAGCCCATGGTATGTGATAATATATGACGGATGCTGAGGCTGTCTGTGTTCTCCTTGTTCTTCAATTGAAAATTGGGAAGATAATGTGTGACCTTGTCGTCCCAATGTAGTAATTGATCTTTCACCAATGTGCCGGTAAGCACAGAAGCAAAACATTTTGACACTGAACCTAATCGAAAAACAGAATTGACATTCACGGAGTCGCCAGTGCCAATTTCTTTCAGACCGAAACCTTTCAAAAAAATAATGCTGGAATCTCTTACTATAGCAACAGCAGCACCTGGTGCCTGACCAGATAAAATTGCTTTTCTAATAAATTGTTGATAGTCGTTTAAGAGTTGCTGAACGTATGGGTTGGGATCAACTTGCGCTACTAATGGGTTCTCCTGAATTAAAGTTGGGAATGAAGTTGAAGTTTGGTTATCTATTTTAATTTTTTGTTGGGTGATGGGAGCCGCTTGATTTGTCCTGAAAGGATACAGGGCAAAGCCAAGAGCCATGACAATGAGTGCACCAATAATGACATAGATAATTTTTTTCACCTTATGTTGTTAATTCCAAGGTCAAAATTCTTGTTATATGGAAGAGATGCCCTATTGAAATCTTGAGTCGTCAAATAAGTCCCTCATCTGCAAAGCTAAAGTATTTCTTGCCAGCAACTATCACATGATCTAGGAGTTGCACCTCTAAAAATTTTCCGGCTTCTCTCAACTTTTTGGTAAGATCAATATCGCTCTGACTAGCCGTTAAATTCCCGGAAGGATGATTGTGTGCTACAATCACACCACTGGCTAACTCCTCCAAGGCCATCTTGAAAATAATTTTAGGGTCAGCTACTGTGCCAGAGACCCCGCCCTCACTTATCTTTTTCTTTTTAATAACCCTATTTGCGCGGTTTAGCAACAATACCCAAAACTCTTCGTGCGGCAAATCCATCAAATCGCCTTTCACCAGATCAAACGCATCTTTGGAGCTGTTTATTTTAGGCTTCTCATCCGAGTCCGTTTCTTTTCGTCTTCGTCCAAGCTCAAGAGCAGCAATAATGGTAATGGCTTTCGCTTCGCCAATTCCCTTTACTTTCATTAAGTCTTTTGCAGAGAGCTTAGCGAGATCATTTAGGTTACCTCCTCCATGCACTAAAATTTTCTTGGCTACCTCTACCGCGCTTAGGTTGGCAGTTCCTGAACCGATAAGGATGGCAATAAGTTCAGCGTCCGACAAAGCAGAAGTACCTTTCAACAAAAGCTTCTCCCTCGGCCTGTCTTCGGGAGACCAGCTTTTGATATTAAGTGGCTTGTTGTCTTCGATTTTCAAATGATTTCTCTTTGGTGAGGTAATAATGAATGATAAATTTTGAATGACGAATGTAGAACTAGGATATAAAATTCATCATTCGACATTACTCATTCAAACTTCGACATTTTTTGCTTTCCTAACCCTTTAGAGTCAGCCATAAAAAAACCCTCCTCAACCAAAGCCAAGGAGGGAAAAATAAAATGTTTTGTGCTGCTATTAAGCCAGTGCGTTTACGCGCTTTGCCAACTTTGACTTCTGGTTGGCAGCTTTTTTCCAATGAATAACTTTCTTCTTAGCTAATTTATCGATCATAGAAGACACCTCTTTGAAGAGAGCTTGCGCCTCGTCTTTCTTGTCGGTTGTAGTCAATTTCTTGATTTGAGTGCGCGTAGTTTTTGCCTGATAGCGGTTTCTAACGCGTTTTACCTCATTTGCCCTGATTCTTTTCTCTGCTGATTTGTGATTTGCCATAATGCTTTTTTCAAACGGACTGCAAAAATAAGGGCAATAATCAGATTTGCAAAGATATGCTCCTCATTTTTGAGTGATAGACCCTTCAAATAGGAGCCATGTATTAGGATCGGGCACTAAATAGGCAGGGACAAATGGTGCTGGAATTGAGAATTTTTGAGATTTAGCAGAAACCTGAATCGTTTGGATCTCCTTTTTGCCATCTCTGCCGATCAACCCAATCTCAAGGGGAAATTGAAAAAGACCTCCATTTTGTGATTGTATAAGTTCAAGCACCACCGACTTGCTTTTTTCATCATACTGCCAAGTGCCTGAAATTTTCGGGTGGCCGGCCTGGTAAAGCCACTGTTTAAAAAAGACAGTCAAGTCTTTTCCCGAAACTTCCTCCATGATTTGTTTTAAGTCTGCCGTAAGGGCATTGCTGTTTCTATAAGAAGAATAATAGTGTCTTATACCTTTCCAAAAATTGAGATCACCTACTTCCTTGCGCAGCATGTGAAGCACCCAGCCTCCTTTTTGGTAGGTATTTGTGCTCAAGACTTTGTTAATGTCAACGATGGTAGTATCAATTACCGGTGTGGGATTTTTGAGGTAATACTTGATTACTTGTTCGCGGTCGGTCTTTTGTTCTTCAACAAGGCGATCATGACCGTAGGCATTTTCTAAGTATAGGTTGGTGAAGTAGGTTGCAAAACCTTCACTGAGCCATACGTGATGCCAGTCGTTTTCGGTGACAGAGTTTCCAAACCATTGATGGGCTTCTTCATGAGCAATCAGGCTTTCGCGTTCCGCTTTTCCCGTGACAGAGTTTTCAAAATAAAAGATCGTGTTGGCATTTTCCAATCCACCCCAGCGGGTTTTGGATTGTACGTTGGCCAATTTTTTATAAGAATACGGCCCGATGTGGTTGTGGAAATAATCCAGGACTTTTACGGCTATGGCATAATCATAAAAACCTTCAAGTCGATTTTGCGGATACACCCAGCTCTCAACAGAAATATCATTTACTTTGCCTGCATGCCGAACGGCAAAACGCGCAATGCCAGCCACCATCACCTTTACGGGAATAGGAACTTCTTCATGCCAATGGGTAAGCTTTCGTTTTGTGTCAAGAGGGCTCTCCTCTATTTTAATTCCATTGGCAATAACCGAATAATGCATGGGTGCAATGATGATAAAATCAACTGCTGCTTTATCACTTGGATGGTCGACCACGGGAAGCCAGTGATGTCCGCGGTCGGGCCAGTTGTCGCCAAAGAACCCACGGTCTCCAAATTTATTTTTGCCGATAATCAAACCATCTTGTGGAATGCCTTTGTAAAGTATTTGAAGCGTCAAATCCTCATCTGCGTTCGCAGAAATTGGAAGCACAATTTTTAACCTGTCGTTTTTATGAGTGAAAGACAGACGCTTTTCATTTAATAAAATTTCCTGAACCTCCATACCTTTTTCCGAAGCATCTTTATTGGTAAGGTCAAGTTCAAATTCGGTAGTCAATTTTTTAAAGCGTATTGAAACGGAAGCCTTTCCGGCAATAACATCGGTAGAATCATTTACCTCTAATTGAAAAATGTATTTGGTAACGTCAATGGCAGGATTTTTCTGGTAGGGATCAGTAGCCCAGGTAAATGGGCAAACAAACAGAAAAATGAAAAACTTAGTCATGATGCTTAACTTTATCGGAAAGGTAACGCTGTGTCTCGATTTCTGAAAATTATTTTGGTAGGAGTGGTAATACTCAATAGTAGTTGGGGATTTTTTGCGCATCAGAAAATCAACCGTCTGGCTGTGTTTATTCTTCCGCCTCAAATGATCGGTTTCTACAAAAAGAACATTCAATATCTAACAGAGGCTTCTGTTAATCCCGATAGGAGACGATATGCTGTAGCCGATGAGGCCGCCAAACATTATATTGATCTCGATGATTATGGAGACAGTGCCGTTTACAAACTACCACGCTATTGGAATGATGCTGTAAAGAAATTTGGTGAGGACACGCTTCAGGCTCGTGGCATCGTGCCTTGGCAGATTAACCGAATGTATTATCAATTGAAGGAAGCATTTCTTTCAAAAGATCCACAACGGATTCTAAAGATATCAGCAGAGCTTGGTCATTATGTTGCCGATGCTCATGTTCCGCTCCACACCACTAAAAATTATGATGGACAACTAACCGGACAAAGCGGCATTCATGGATTGTGGGAATCGAGGTTGCCCGAGTTGTATTTTGGTGAGTATGATTTTTTTGTGGGCAAAGCAACTTACATGGATAATGTTCAGGTAGCCGTTTGGAAAGCGATAACGCAATCCAGTCATGCTGTTGATTCGGTTCTTCTTTTTGAAAAGCTGCTATCAGAGAAATCCGGAGATCGTAAATTCAGTTTTGAAACCAAGGGGAAACAGACTGTTAAAGTTGTCTCTACGGATTATGCAAATGAGTATCACGCTCTCTTGTCTGGCATGGTAGAGCGCCAGTTTCGGGCTAGCGTAAAAATGATAGGCGATATCTGGTACACGGCCTGGGTGGACGCAGGACAACCGGATTTAAAAACATTCATTAACGACCAACCCACGGAGGCAGAATTGAAAGAGCGACAAGAGGAATTGAAACAGTGGAAAGAAAAAGTGTTAAAGTCGAGGGAGCATGAGTCAATTGATAATTGAAAGAGACCGCTCATGGAAGTGGTTCACTAACGTAGGATTTATAACACTCCTTTTCCTAAATTGTGCTCAGATGAAATTGAAACCTGAAATACTCCTATGAAACAATTTATGCCAATTATTGCTACCATGCTCTTGATAGCGCTGACTTCATTTGTCTCTTTGCAAAAAAGAACGAAAGTTATTTTTTTTGGAGACTCCATTACTCAAGCTGGGGTTAAGCCCGGTGGTTACATTACTAGGATTGGTGAGTTGGTGGCCAAGGATGGACTAACGGATCAATTTGAGTTGATAGGTTCTGGCATTGGAGGAAATAAAGTATATGATCTTTTTCTGAGAATGGAAGAGGATGTGCTCAGCAAAAGCCCTGATGTTGTTTTAATTTATGTTGGGGTAAACGATGTATGGCACAAACAAAGTTCGGGCACAGGGACAGATGCCGACAAGTTTGAAAAATTCTATAGCGCTATTATCAAAAAACTTCAGGAAAAAAATATCAAAATCATTATGTGCACCCCAGCCGTCATAGGCGAGAGAACAGATTTCACTAATCAACTCGATGGTGATTTAAATAAATACAGCAGCATACTTCGTGAGTTAGCCCAAAAGAACTCCATTCCATTAGTTAACCTTCGCAAAGCTTTTCTTGATTACAACATTCAATTCAATACTGAAAACAAGGAATCAGGTATTCTCACCACCGATAGAGTGCATCTGAATGAAGAAGGAAACAAGCTTGTGGCGGAAGAAATGTGGAGAGTAATCAAAACAATGAAATGATTTTTTAGACTATGACTCGTTTATTCTTATCCACGCTTTCCTTCCTCTTTCTATTTTCTTGCTCTTCGCCAAAGCCGGTCACACAGAAAGCAAGTAATTTAATTAGTAATGATTCACTCTTAACTCTTGTAGAGTACAGAACCTTTCAATATTTCTGGGATGGTGCCGAACCAACCTCAGGTGCTGCACGTGAGCGCTTTCATACTGACAATGATTATCCGGATAACGATAAAAACATTGTCACCTCCGGGGGAACTGGTTTTGGTGTTATGGCCATTTTGGTTGGAATAGAAAGAAAATTTATTACACGCGAGGAAGGTCTCGAACGACTAACAAAATTAGTCGGCTTCCTGGAAAAAGCCGACCGCTTTCATGGCGCCTGGCCGCATTGGATGAATGGGGAGACGGGTAAAGTAAAACCATTTGGCCAAAAAGATGATGGTGGGGATTTGGTGGAAACATCCTACCTCTTGCAAGGCCTGCTGTGTGTGCGTCAATATTTTAAAGATGGAAATGAGAAAGAAAAAAGTTTGGCGGCACGAGTTGATAAACTGTGGAAGGATGTAGAGTTTGATTGGTATCGCAACGGGAGTCAAAACGTTTTGTACTGGCATTGGTCACCTAAGTATCAATGGGAAATGAATTTTCCGGTGGAAGGTTATAACGAGTGCTTGATTATGTATGTGCTGGGGGCGGCATCTCCTACGCATGGAGTTCCAGCTGAGGTGTACCATCAAGGCTGGGCGCGTGGTGGAAAGATGAGAAATGATTCAACTCATCAGCAATACGGTTATCACCTTGATTTGAAACATAATGGAGCGCAACAGTTTGGTGGGCCTTTGTTTTGGTCACACTATTCCTTTTTGGGCCTCGATCCGCGCAAGTTAAAGGATCGCTATGCTGATTATTGGACGCACAATAAAAATCATACGCTTATCAACTACCAGTATTGTGTTGAAAATCCCAAGAACTTTAAAGGCTACGGAGAGAATAGTTGGGGACTAACAGCCGGGTATTCACTAAAATTTTATGCAGCGCATAGCCCGACAGAAGATGTTGGAGTGATTTCTCCAACGGCTGCCCTTTCTTCGTTTCCGTATACTCCAAATGAAAGTATGAGAGCGCTGAAACATTTTTACTATGATTTGGGAGATAAAACTTTTGGTGTGTATGGATTTTACGATGGGTTTAGTGTAACTGACAATTGGTGCAAGCCCTGGTACCTGGCAATTGATCAAGGCCCGGAAGTGGTGATGATGGAAAACTATCGATCCGGTTTGTTGTGGAGTTTATTCATGTCTTGCCCGGAAGTAAAGACAGGTCTGGATAAGCTAAGTTTTACGTATTAATGTCTTGGTAAAAGATTCAGCTATTACTTTTCAAGCAATGCTTTCACAATTTCTTCCCACTCTTTTTCCAGAATAGTTGATGGTATATTTTTTCCGGCTTGACGATACCAATACTGGGCATTTGACGGGTCGCCTTCTTTGCGGTGAAGATAAGCATGTACCCATGATCCATCACGTGTGTTAATAGCTTGCGCAATGTTATGTGAGCCCTCCCAGTTGCCCTGCTGATCGTGCCACATCGCCTGTAAAAGTAATGATAGGTTTAGGGGTGCTTCCGTTAGCGATTTTAATTCTGAAAGCGTCATGCGGTTATTCCGAAATTAAAATAAGCGCCTTACTTACGGGCGCTTATTTTTATATCATATTATAGACAGTATTTAAAGACATGTCTCCCATTGACTAATTTAAATAGGTTGTTGAGAAGCGGTCGTATCGGCAGGAGTTTCAGGTTCTGGCAGACTCTCCGCTAATTTTTTAAGATTGGCTAATCCTTGGTCATAAGATGGTCCCAACATGCCATCCATGAAGAGCCCGAAAAATTTTCCGGCTGCAGCGCCAGACATGCTGGCTTTACTAACATCACTATCGTAATGCCATGTCACTTTTGTTCCGCCTTCTGTAGGTTCAAGAGCAACTTCATATGTGTAGTTCCCTTCAAAATCGCCAAAATTCATTCCTCCCTTTACACGTTTATTTTCTTCACTTTCAATAATCCACTGCGATCCAGTACCTACATTTTTATTTTCACTCACCCAACTCATTTTTGCTCCTGGGCCGGCATCAGGACCTTCATAAACATACTTTGTGTTTGGATCCAAGGCAGCCCAAGGCGACCATGAATTAAAGTTTTTATAATTATTCACTTGCTGGTAAATGGCAGCAGGCTCTGCATTGATCACGACTGAGCGCTCCAAGTGTCCTTGTGGGGACATAAAGGCAAGGCTAACAACAATTAGAACAATGAGTGAACCAACAATGATTCCGATAATTTTTAATGCTTTCATAGTTTTTGAGGTTTATGATAGGAGGAACGAATCTAAGAAAATAATAAACGAACAAAAAGGTTGTAATTCTCTTAAAAAAAGAGAAAATTAGAGCAAATCAAATTTACAGACACATGAATATATTCACCGACCCAAAACGAATCCCCGAAAATTATGGCGTAAAAATAGCCGGTGGCTTAATTGCCTTTTTTCTGCTTATGAAAGTACTAGGCCTGGTTCATCATTATGAACTACGTTTTCTTAACGTTTTTATTCAGGTCGCTGGGATTTACTATGCACTAAAGAAATTCAAAGAAACCCACGGGCAGCATATCAATTATTTCAGGGCATTAGTGACAGGTGTTGCAACCGGTGCGATAGCTTCATTGATTTTTTCTGTCTTTCTTTTTGCTTTTATGATGATAGATAAAGGCCTGATGCAGGGTATTATTGAAAATGAGCCTATGGGGCATTACCTAAATCCATACATAGCCGCTTTTATGGTGGCAATTGAGGGGATTTTTTCGGGGTTGCTGTTCACTTTTATATTGATCAATTACCTCCCAACGGATGAAGTAAGTGACAAGGTGAGTTAGGGGCACTATTAATTCTTAATCTTAATATGAACGCCTTCCAGTTGGAGGCGTTCATATTTTAATTGATTTTAGCTCGTGATGCGATAGTTCTACTTGACAGGAATTTGTTGTTTGGTTCAGCACCTACTCGCTATACAGCAACTTCAAATTTTCTTGGCTTCATGCAGTTTTATTTAAATTGCAGGTGCCTGTTAAAGAAAACTTGATAGGTTAGGTAAATTAATACTTTATGCGATACGAAAATATAGGCAAAGAGCTTTTTATCTTAAACCGGAAAAGGTTGGGAAAGGAGTTAAAGTCGGGCTCGCTGGCACTTTTTAACTCCAACGACATTATGCCTACCAATGCCGATGGTACAATGGGCTTCCGCCAGAACAGCGATCTTTTTTTTCTCAGCGGCATAGAGCAAGAAGAAAGTTTACTTGTCGTATGTCAGGATTTTCCAGATAAGAAATATCACGAAGTGCTTTTTATTAAGGAGCCAAGTGAGTTGATGGAAAAGTGGGAAGGACACAAGCTAACAAAGCAAGAAGCGCGTGAGATTTCTGGAATTGAAACAATAGCATGGCTGTCTGATTTCCACAAACTCTTTCATCATATGATGGCAATGGGTAATGTGGAAAATGTTTATCTCAATACCAACGAACACTATCGTGCCGATGTTATGGTGCAAAGCAGGGATGCGCGTTTTATTGATTGGTGTCAAAAAACATATCCGCTTCATCGCTATAGAAGAGTTGCGCCCATCATGGCTTCCTTACGAAGGGTAAAACAAAAACGTGAAATTGAATTAATGCAGAAAGCGTGCGATATAACCGAAAGTGGTTTTCGCAGGGTACTTAAGTTTTTGAAACCTGAAATTACCGAGCATGAGATTGAAGCGGAGTACATCCACGAATTTATAAGGCTTGGTTCCAAAGGCTTTGCTTATGCTCCTATCATTGCTTCCGGTGCCAATAACATTATTCTTCACTATGTAGAGAAT